>JAFYRZ010000170.1 GCA_017546745.1 Clostridia bacterium | reverse complement strand
TGCTGAGAAGTTCCTCGACATCAAGTGCCGTTACGCAGGTCTCACTCCCTCCGCGGTTGTAATCGTTGCTACCGTAAGAGCACTTAAGATGCACGGCGGACTTGCAAAGACCGAGCTTTCAGCAGAGAATCTTGAGGCTCTTGAGCGCGGTATTCCCAACCTTCTCCGTCACGTTTCCAATATCAAGAACGTATATAAGCTTCCCTCCGTGGTTGCGGTCAACAGATTCCCCACCGATACCGATGCCGAAATCAATTTCATCATCGAGAAGTGTCGTGAGCTCGGCGTAAACGTTGTTCTCTCTACCGTTTGGGCAGAGGGCGGCCGTGGCGGCGAGGAGCTTGCTCGCGAGGTCGTAAGGCTTTGTGAAGAGGAGCAGGGTGACTTTACCTTCTCTTATGAGCTTGAAGGAACTATTGAAGATAAGATCGAGGCTGTTGTAAAGAAGATATACGGCGGCGACGGAATCTCGGTTCTTCCCGCGGCAAAGAAGCAGATCGCGGCTCTTGAGGCTCTCGGCTTTGATAAGCTTCCCATCTGCGTTGCAAAGACACAGTACTCCTTCTCGGACGACCAGACTAAGCTCGGCGCGCCCGACGGATTTAAGATCACCATCAAGAACGTTAAGGTTTCCGCCGGTGCGGGCTTCGTAGTAGTTCTTACCGGTGATATTATGACAATGCCCGGTCTTCCCAAGGTCCCCGCGGCAGAAAAAATCGACGTTACCGACGACGGAAAGATCGTAGGACTGTTCTGATGAAGCTGATAATTGCATCTAACAATAAGCACAAGATCTACGAGATTAAAAAGATACTCGGAGACCGCTTTGACGAGATACTCTCGCTCCGCGAGGCAGAGATCGACCACGAAACGGTCGAGGACGGCACGACCTTTATGGAGAACGCCTACAAAAAGGCGAAGGAGATTGCAGAAATATCCGGCTCGTGCGCGCTTGCGGATGATAGCGGAATTTCGGCAGACGCTCTTGGCGGCGCGCCCGGCATTTACAGCGCACGCTTCTCGGGTGAGCACGGAAACGATCAGGCAAATAACGACCTTCTCGTTGCCCGCCTTGCCGATAAGGAGGATAAGTCCGCGCACTATACCGCGGCTATCTGCCTTGTTTACCACGACGGAAAAAGAGTTGAGGCGGAGGGCTACCTTTACGGTAGGATCATCGATACTCCACGCGGCACTCGCGGCTTCGGCTACGACCCGATCTTCGTTCCCGACGGTGAGGAAAGAACCGTTGCAGAGATGACCGACGAGGAGAAAAATGCTATAAGCCACAGGGCAAAAGCGCTTGAAGCTCTGCTCTCGAAGCTCGACTGATCGTATATTTTTGGATTTTTTCAAAAAAACTCTTTACAAACGTTAAAATATATGCTATAATGTTGTCTGACCTATGCTTAGTGGTGCGTCAGGCCTTACTCCGTTTGGACAAAGATCCTTGCGTGGTTCGCGCTTTTCACCCGCACACCACTCGGTATCTGGCGAAAAATAATAAGAAAGGTGAAGAAAAATGATCGCAAAGGACACAAAGACCGCTCTCATCGAGACCTATAAGATCAACGAGAGAGATACCGGTTCTCCCGAGGTTCAGGTAGCTATTCTTACTACCAGAATCAACGAGCTTACTGTGCACATGAAGAACAATCCTAAGGATTTCCACTCTCAGAGAGGTCTCTCCAAGATGGTTGGTCACAGAAAGCAGCTTCTCGCATACCTTGCAAAGAAGGATATCGAGAGATACAGAGCTATTATCAAGAAGCTCGGTCTTAGAAAGTAATTCTACTTTCAAGGCTCAAAACGGGAACGCGATTTTCTATCCGTTCCCGTTTCTTTACGAAAACCAAAAAATAAAAAATAAAAACAAAAGAGCGGAAGTAGCAGTTAAATATGTGTTCGGTAGCCCGAGCGGATATTTAAGTGCTATGTTCGCTCAAAATGGAGGTAAAAATGGTAGAAAGAATTAAAACCTTTGACGACTACAAGGTGTTTACCTACGAGCTTGCAGGCAGACCCCTCGTTGTTAAGACCGGTAAGGTAGCAGGCCTTGCAAACGGTGCTTGTATGATCCACTACGGTGAGACCACCGTTCTCGCAACCGCGACCGCATCCGCATCCCCCCGTGAGGGCATCGATTTCCTTCCCCTTTCCGTTGACTACGACGAGAAGCTTTACGCGGTAGGAAAGATCCCCGGCGGCTTCCTTAAGAGAGAGGGTAAGCCCTCCGAGAAGGCCGTGCTTGCAGGACGCGTTATCGACCGTCCCGTTCGTCCCCTTTTCCCTAAGGATCTTCGTAACGACGTATCCCTTCTTCTCACTATTATGTCGGTTGACCCCGATTGCTCGCCCGAGATTACTGCTATGATCGGTGCGTCCATCGCTCTTTCCATCTCCGACATTCCCTGGAACGGCCCTATCGGCGGCGTTTCTATGGGTCTTGTTGACGGTAAGATCGTGGTTAACCCCACCGCAGAAGAGAAGAAAAACAACGACCTCGAGCTTACCGTTGCGGCTTCCGCAAACAAGGTAGTTATGATCGAGGCAGGCGCTAACGAGGTAGACGACGACACTATGTACGAGGCTATCATGATGGCGCACGAGGAGTGTAAGGGTATAGTTAACTTCATCAACTCCATCGTTGCCGAGATCGGTAAGCCTAAGTTCAGCTACACCTCGGGTGAGCTTGATCACGATATGTTTGACGAGATCTTCGCACACTGCGAAAAGGCAGTTATGGAGGCTCTTGACACCGACGATAAGAACGTAAGAGACGCAAAGATGCAGCCCATTATGGACGATATCGTTGCTACCTTCGAGGAGAAGTACCCCGACATCAAGGTTATCCTTCCCGAGCTTATCTACAAGATCCAGAAGAAGATCGTTCGCCGCTGGCTGCTCGAAGACGGCAAGCGCGTTGACGGTCGCCGTCTGGATGAGATCCGACCTCTCGCAGCAGAGGTCGGTCTGATCAAGCGCGTACACGGTA
>JAFYRZ010000169.1 GCA_017546745.1 Clostridia bacterium | reverse complement strand
CTTTCCCACGCGATACTGCGCGGCTACGTTGACAAGAGCGGCGCCGCACACCCGAACTACCACTCCGAGGATCTTTACAGCCTTTACGAGACCTATGCGGCTTCGGGTCTTACAAATCCCGCGGTCATCGTTGACACAAACCACTCGAACTCTAACAAGAGATATCTTGAGCAGCCGAGAATTGCAAAGGAGATACTTCACAGCTGTCGCTATTCTCCCGAGGTGCGCTCTATCGTCAAGGGGCTTATGATAGAGAGCTATATTGAGGACGGTGCGCAGAAATCCTGCGACGTTTACGGAAAGTCTATCACCGACCCCTGCCTCGGCTGGGATAAGACCGAGAGGCTTATTTACGATATTGCAGATGCGCTTTAAGATTAACAGCCCGAATTTCGGGAATATTTAGCTTGACAGTATTTTAATATTTTTATATACTATAAAAAACATCAGGAGGAATGATATGAGAGATTTTAACCTTTTAAGGACCAACGACCCCGACCTTTACGAGGCGGTGATGGCAGAAACCGCACGCCAGAGAAATAAAATAGAGCTTATCGCTTCCGAGAACTTCGTATCCGAGGTGGTAATGGAGGCAAACGGCACTACCCTTACCAACAAGTATGCCGAGGGATATCCCGGAAAGAGATACTACGGCGGATGCGAGCACGTTGATACCGCGGAAACCATCGCTATCGAGCGCGCAAAGAAGCTTTTCGGCGCAGGTTATGCAAACGTACAGCCCCACTCGGGCGCACAGGCTAATATGGCTGTCTTTTTCGCGCTTCTTCAGCCCGGAGACACCGTTCTTTCTATGAACCTTGCCCACGGCGGTCACTTAAGCCACGGCTCTCCCGTCAATATGTCGGGTAAATACTGGAATATCGTTCCCTACGGTGTTACGGAGGAAAACGGCACTATCGATTACGACGAGGTAAGACGCTTGGCACTTGAGTGCAAGCCGAGGCTTATCCTTGCGGGCGCTTCCGCGTACCCGAGAATTATCGACTTTAAGAAATTCTCCGAGATAGCAAAGGAGGTTGGCGCATACCTTATGGTAGATATGGCGCATATCGCGGGTCTTGTTGCCGCAGGCGTACATCCCTCGCCAGTGCCCTACGCTGACGTTACTACGACTACCACGCACAAGACGCTCCGCGGTCCGCGCGGTGGTCTTATCCTCACAAACGACGAGGAGATAGCAAAGCTTATCAACAAGGCTATCTTCCCCGGTATCCAGGGCGGTCCTCTTATGCACACCATAGCGGCAAAGGCGGTCTGCTTCGGCGAGGCGCTTAAGCCCGAGTTTAAAGCTTACGCAGAGCAGATCGTAAAGAACGCGGCGGCACTTGCAGATGAGCTTCTTAAGGAGGGCTTCAAGCTCGTTTCGGGCGGCACCGACAACCACCTTATGCTCGTAGATCTTACCGGAATGAAGGTCGATACGGGTAAGGAGGCAGAGCATCTTCTTGACGAGGTTGGTATCACCTGCAACAAAAACGCTATTCCCTTTGATACGCAGAAGCCCTTTGTTACAAGCGGTATCCGCGTAGGCACTGCGGCCGTTACCTCCCGCGGATTTAAGGAGGAGGATCTCGTTGAGGTCGCGCGCCTTATCGGTATGACCCTTAAGGATTTTGACGCAAATAAGGACGAGGTCGTAAAGAGAGTTAAAGCGCTTTGCGAGAAATATCCGCTTTACGAGTAATCATAAAATATAAAAACGGTTGCTTAATTTTGGATGGAAATCGTCGGCTGACGAGCGAGAGGCGTACTTAGTACGGTGAGCGAGGAAACGGCGATAGAAAAAGAGCGTAAGGGGTAGGAATCTTTACGATTCCTACCCCTTACTTGAAAAAATAAATTTATAGCGAAGATATCATCATCTGATACCTTCGCTCTTTTTCGGTTACACCTAAAGTAAGCAACCGAGGATTTATACACCGGAATATGCGCTAAACCCGCCGTCTACGGGGATAACGATACCGGTAATAAAGCTTGCCGCCTTGTTGTTGATAAGGAAAAGAAGCGCGCCGTCAAGCTCGTCGCTCTCGCCAAATCTGCCCATAGGAGTTGCGGCAAGGATCTTTCCGGTTCTCGCGGTAGGAGTGCCGTCAGCATTGAAGAGAAGCGCGGCATTCTGCTTAGTGGAGAAGAAGCCGGGAGCGATTGCGTTTACGCGAATACCAACCTTGGAGAAATGAACTGCAAGCCACTGAGTAAAGTTGGAAATAGCCGCCTTAGCGCCCGAGTATGCGGGAATCTTGGTAAGGGGGCAATATGCGTTCATAGAGCTGATATTGATGATGCTACAGCCCTCTCTGCCAACCATCTGACGCGCGAACGCCTGGGTGGGGATAAGAGTGCCGAGGAAGTTAAGGTTAAATACGAAGCCAACGCCGTCGGCATCAAGGTCAAAGAAGCTCTTGGTATCAGCATCGATATCGCCGATCTCAAAGTACTCCTTATCGGTGGTAGCCTTGGGGTTATTTCCGCCCGCACCGTTGATAAGGATATCGCAGGAGCCGAGATCCGCGAGAACCTTGTCTGCTACCTCGTAGCAGGAAGCCTTATCAAGAACGTTACACTTATATGCTGCGGCAACACCGCCCTCTTCTCTGATCTCTTTAGCATAGCCCTCAGCCGCCACCTCGTTAAGGTCGAGGAGGGCAACCTTAGCGCCCGCTCTCGCGAGGGTCTTTGCGAATGCGGAGCAAAGTACTCCGCCGGCACCCGTAACAACGGCAACCTTGCCGGTAAGATCGGTATCAAGTACGTTTTTAATCATCTTTATTTTCTCCGATATTTTAATTTTTGTTAGCCTTTTCGCAAGCCTCGAAAAGACCGTTGATATAGGTTGCGCCAAGCGCTCTGTCATAAAGACCGTAGCCGGGCTTTCCATCCTCGCCCCAGATCATTCTGCCGTGGTCGGGACGAACGTAGCCGTCAAAGCCGGTCTCAACGAGTGCCTTGGTGATCTCGTACATATCAAGGCTACCCTTGGAGGAGATGTGTCCGGATTCCTCAAACGATCCGTCGGGAAGAACGAGAATGTTACGCATATGCATAAATGCGATCCTATCCATAGCGCTGTACTTTCTAACCATCTTTACGATGTCGTTAGATGCCGAGCAGCCGAGAGAGCCGGTGCAGAGGCAAAGGCTGTTTGCAGGGCTGTCAACGATCGCGAGCATTCTGTCAAGGTTCTCCTCGCAGGTGATGATTCTCGGAATACCGAAGATAGGATAGGGCGGATCATCGGGGTGGATCGCCATTCTGACACCGCACTCCTCTGCTACGGGAATGATCTTCTTAAGGAACTTCTCAAGGTTTGCCCAAAGTCCCTCCTCGCCAAGCTTACCGTAGGCGGTGATAAGCTCACGCACCTCGTCCTTGGTGTAGCTGGCATCCCAGCCGGGAAGGTTGATATCGTCCGTAAGGGGGTCAAGGCCGCGAAGCTGATCCCAATACATAACAAGCGAGGTGGAGCCGTCCTTATCAGCCTTATCAAGCTGGGTACGGGTCCAGTCAAAAACAGGCATAAAGTTATAGGTAATGCACTTTACACCGTACTTTGCGCACCTTCTTATATTTTCGCAGTAGACGTCGATAAGCTTATCCGCGTCCTCCTTACCGAGCTTAATGTTCTCGTGAACGGGAACGGACTCAACGATATCGAAGATAAGACCTGCGTCCTCTACCTGCTTTTTCATTTTAGCAAGACTATCCTCTCCCCAGACCTCACCGGGCTTAACGTCGTAGATAGCACTTACGACAGAGCGCATACCGGGAATCTGCGAGATGTACTGAAGGGAGATGGGATCGCCCTCACCGTACCAACGAAATGACATTTTCATAATTTAAATTCCTTTTCGTTATTTTTTCTTGGCACTTATAAAAATATGCCTAACACTACATAATAATTGTAACATAAAAGAAACAAAAGGTCAACTGTTTTTGTAATCATTTTTATATTTAACCGTTTGTTTATATTTATTATACACGGCAAAACCGATTGGAGGGTATATTGTGGGAAATAACGAAAAATTAAAGGAGCGCCCATTTGGTATACGCGACAAGATAGGATATCTTCTCGGCGACTTTGGAAACGACTTTACCTTTATTCTATCTTCTTCGTTTTTACTAAAGTTTTATACCGACGTTATGGGTGTTGACGCATTTATCGTTGGTATTATTATGATGACAGCACGCTTCGTTGATGCGTTTACCGACGTTACGATGGGCCGCATATGCGACAAGGCGCGCATCAGGAGCTCGGGAAAATTCAAGCCCTGGATCATAAGAATGTGCGCACCCGTTGCGATAAGCTCTTTTCTTATTTATCAGAGCGCCCTTAGCGACTCACCCATGGGGCTTAAGATAGCGTGGCTTTTCGTTACCTATATTCTTTGGGGCTCTATATTCTATACCTCGATCAATATTCCCTACGGCTCTATGGCATCGGCAATTTCGGCAAT
The DNA here is from genome assembly GCA_017546745.1 of Clostridia bacterium. The sequence continues at coordinate 72 of JAFYRZ010000169.1, read as the reverse complement.
ACCAGAGGATCGCCAATCCTTATCTACGTTCAGAACTATGGGCGGAACGCTTGCCGGTGTGATAATCGGAGG
>JAFYRZ010000168.1 GCA_017546745.1 Clostridia bacterium | reverse complement strand
TAAACTACCTCGCCATCTATAACCTCTGCGGTATAAAGAAGGAACTTATTGTTGCCGGTCTTCTGTATAAATTCATGCACCTTAACTCCGTTGATATAAAGGCTTACGGTAACGTCATAGGTAAAGGTATCGCCATTTCTATAAGTGTTCTGGTGGTATCTTACGCCGAATCTATACCAGCCGTCAAAGTTAAGCTGAATAGGAGTATCAAGGATCTTTTCTTTCGCATTAGAGTTCCAGTAGTCAAACTGACCCTTAGGAGCGTCTCCGCCATTCTCAAGGAAGAGCCAATGTGCCGACTCACCGTTTACACCGGGGAAGGAAATATTTGCGACGTTAGTTTCTCCTATATACTTCATATAATCGTTCATAAGAAGAGAGAACTCAATAAGAAGATCGTGCTCATAGAAATGCTTATCGTCACCGAGAATGGTGCTAAAGGGAATCTCTTCCTTAACCACGTTAGAAGCGTTATGGCTCGTGGTCATTGTGTTCATTGTAGCCTTGGTTTTTGCTAAAGCACCGTCCTTCGTCTCTCCACATACGGTACATGTACCCTTTTCATAGCCTTCAGAGAAAAGGGTGGGTACCACAGTGATTTCAATGCCGTTGTGCCCGGTAGCGGGAATAGTAACGGTAGAGTCGGGCTTAGTAGCCTTACATACGGTACACTTGATAGACTCGGAGCCGTTGGTGGTACAGGTTGCAGCTACGTCAAGGGTAGCATTCTCTGCCCATGTGTGAGCGGCAGGAATTACCTCGATAGAACCTTCCTTTGTTTCGCTACATACGGTACACTTTATGGACTTCTGTCCGTCAGTGGTACAGGTTGCATGGGTATCAACGGTAGATGCGCCCCAGGTATGAGCCGCGGGGATAACTACAACAGAACCTTCCTGAGTTTCGCCACATACGGTACACTTTATGGACTTCTGTCCGTCAGTGGTACAGGTTGCGGGAGTGTCTACGGTAGCAATATCAGAATAGTTGTGATTTCCAGCGTAGCAATCGCTAAGGTCCTTAACAGCGAAGTACTGCTTACCGGAAAGGGGGATACCGTCCTGGATAAAGTCCTGTGCCTCGGGATTAGTAACGGGGGTTACGGTAACAACGAAGCCGTTACCCGCGGTAACATAGCAATCCGCAACGGGGAAATAACCGGTCTCGCCAGCATAGTCATCCTTAAGATTAGGAGTGTATCTAAATATGTTTATATATCTGTCTGTGCGGTTCTTGTAGCCTACGATCTGATCGTTCTCAACGATAGCCTCTATGGCAGTAAGAACAGAGTTGTTTTCCTTATCGTCATCATCGGTACGCATCATGTACTTATGGACCATAACACCGTCGATATAAAGGGATACGGTGTTTATATAGTAGGGCTCTCCGTTTTCAACGAATGCCTCGAAGTGCATCTGAACGCCGATTCTGTGCCAGCCGTCAAAGTTTCCAACGTAGAGGTCGTCGCCCTTGCCGTTACAGGTCTCGCCATAGATATAGCCGTTCTCTACCTTGTTGCAGCGGGAGTTCCACATCTCAAACGCACCCTTAGGCATACCGCCCTGTGTGAGATAGAGATAGTAGAAGCCGTCACCGTGTTTTGTTCCGGTAAGGCTCTCGTTAAGCCAGACGCCGGGAAGGGTAAAGTTATCGTTAGCGAACATATCCATCGTTTCATTGAGAAGAATCGAGAATTCTACGAAGATATCAACACCATCCTCACCGTAAAGGTTGTTTTCACCAAGAATATCGCCAACGCTTACGCTCTTGTAAAACCAATCCTTTTCATTGTCAGTGCTGGTAAATGCATTCATCTCTGCCTTGGTGTTCTCAAGCTTCTCGGAGATCACGTCACCACAAAGGGGACAAGCGCCCTGCGCAAGACCCTCGGTAAAGATGGTGGGAACTACAACGGTGTTAAGAATTATACCTCTATGCTCACAGTTGTACTCGATATAGTAGGCTCTTGCTGCAACCGAGTAAGCATAGATGCTTGCAACCATTTGAGGGATATTTTCTATATCGCTGCTTGCCATAGCCTTAAGATAGTTGATAGGAGCGTAGGTAACAGAGGTTTCGCCGGTGGTTACGGTAATAGGCTCTGCGATATCGTAGGGCATAAAGGGAATATCTACGTAACAAACATCACCCTTGTTAGTAACGGCGGGGGTGTTGTTTTCGCACTCTATCACACGGTCGTTGCCGGTAAAGTAGAAGCGGAGCGTTAAGGTACCCTCAAGAACGAGAGTTGCACCGAGGTAGATGCCCTCACCGTCGTTCACAACGGGAGCGGAAACCTCAAGCTCATTAAGAGCCGTGGTATCGGTCACGGGCTTACCAACGAGGTTGTCGGTTTCATATTTAAAGTAGTTCTGCGCTGCCGCACCGTAGTTAAGCATAGCATTAACGAGAGCTACGGTGAGCTCGTCATCTGTTTTTGCAAGGAGATCTGTCGCATAGCCCTTTACGGAGGTTATACCATCGGTATATCCTTCCGGACCTGCAACCTTATTCATTTCCTTTGCTGCAACGGGTACGTACTCATAGCCTCCGTTAGAGAGCTTATATACGAGAGTTATACCCTGGTCAAGACGTACTGCAACATCCGTAATAGTCGCTTCATCTGCCGCCATGGTGGGCAGTACTGCGAAAACGGAGGTAAGCAGCACGAGTGCAAGAACAAGACCTATAATCTTCTTCATTTTTTTGTTTTCCTTTCGAAAAAAATTGCAATATTTTGCTATTTAGATTATAGCACTTTGATTTATAAAAATAAAGGTGTATTTAAGAAAAAGGGAAAGTTCGTAAAAAAGCAACAAAAACACGTTCACAAACCGTTCATTTCAGCGCATTTTTTGTGCATTTTGACGAAACACGAAAACAAAAAATTTCACATAAATACCGCTATATGTCAAAATTATACACGCGCCGTGCCATTTTTTGATACAAAAAAAGCAAGAGACGTAAGGGCTAAACACAGGGGTTATCCTGCCCTTTTCTCTTGCTTTTTTTGCCGATAGATCGGCATCTGATAGATTACTTCTCTGCGAGGCGCATTTCCTCGGTTTCCTCGGCGGTCTTATTGAC
>JAFYRZ010000014.1 GCA_017546745.1 Clostridia bacterium | reverse complement strand
GGACCTCGGTCCGTCGCCCTTTCGTTATGCCCTCGTTAAAGCCCGATAGCCTCGGCACATTGTGATTTTACCGTCTGAAGCTTTTCTTCGTTTTTAGCGTAATCCATAAGCGAAGAGTAGATGTCCTCAAGCGAGAAATGATACTCGGATGCGCGTAAAAAATGCTCCTGTGCAAGCAGTAAAAGCTCATCGTGAATATGCTCGAGAGCTTCAAGCTCCGAGGTCTCTTTTTCGCTGAAATCGGTTAAAAATTCGTCTGCTGAAAAGCCTTCCTCCGCAACGATGTAGGCCTTGTTGTTCGTCAAAAATCCGTCGTAACAATTACCGTCGAGAGCTGATGGAAGCAGTGCTTTTACGCAACCTTGCTTTGTTGCTAAAACTTTAAGAACCGACATAAAAAGCGCGGCAGAGTGATATTCTCCGCGAATTTTTGTTTTCTCAAGATTTTCGGAAACGGGTAAGAAAAAGTTGCCTTGCTTTCCGAATGACGAGAGTAATCTTGTCGAAATCTCACTCGTGTATTTTTCGTTATCCGAGAGCATTATCTGAGCCGCGACCTCGGCTCTTTTTTTATCAAAATGCTCCTCTGTTATCGACCTTATCCTCTCCTTTACGCGTCCCGCTGTGGATAGCGTTTCGTACGCCTCAGAATAGGCCTTTCCCTTGGCGCGAGTAAGCGTTATCACTTCGTCTCGCCTTGCCGTCAGCTTCTTGTCGTCCCACCCCTCGCCAAGGTTTACTATTTCGGCAACGGCTCCTGGAAATTTTGGGTCAACCGTATGTGGCGCTGTGCCGTCAAGGATAGCGATGCGTCCTGATTTCGTCGAGAGAATAACTCCGTCAAGTGACTCCTTGTCGGACGAGCAGAGAATAAGCTCGCACCTATCGACCTCTCCCGAAAGCTCCATGGCAATCCTTTTCATAAAGGTGCTTTTTCCCGTTCCCGGACCACCCTTAAGTATAAACAATCGGCTTAAATTTTCCTCGCAAAAAACTTCCTTAAAATACGATCTGAAGCCGCAGTATCCGTTGGCAGATGCAAAATATTTTTCCGTCACTCATAGCACCCCTTTTTATGTTTAGATACTAACAATCTATTCGCTTCGTTTTATTTTTGATACTTGCGCTTTTGAACTTGACTTTTTTATTTTAGTGCTGTATAATATAATAAGATATTTATAATTAGAGGTGGAGGAATGAGAGTTATCGGCTTATGTGGCGGAAGCGGTAGCGGCAAGGGCGCCGTTGCGGGGCTTCTTTCTGAGTATGGCTTCGCGCATATCGATACGGATAAGATCTATCACGACCTTACCGATAAACCCTCTCCCTGTCTTGACGAGCTTGTCGATGTGTTTGGCAAAAAGATCCTAAATACGGCGGGCGGACTTGACCGTCCCTCGCTTGCCGAGATCGTTTTCAATTCTCCGAATAAGGATGAATTTAGAAAGCAGCTTAACGAGATCGCGCACAGGCACGTCCTCTCTGCGGTACGAAAGCTTTTGCCGACGCTTAGGTCCGAGGGGTATAAGGCAGCGCTCGTTGATGCACCGCTTCTGTTTGAATCCGGCTTTGACAAGGAATGTGACCTTATCCTTGCCGTGACAGCACCGCGCGAGGTGCGCATAAAAAGAATATGCGAGCGCGACGGAATAAGCCCCACCGCCGCCGAGAGAAGAATAGCGTCACAGCTTTCTGACGAATTTCTTCTTTCCCGCGCTGATTTTTGTTTAACAAACGACTCTGACATAGCATCTCTTCGCTCGCAATGTGAGGGTATCGTAAAAAAAATAATAAATTACGTTTAACGGAGGTTAAATAATGGAAAAAACTGTTGGACAGGAAATGCTTAAGGAGCTTTCCTACAAGAAAAAGAACGTTTTTGAGGAGGCGTCCAGTGAGAAGATCGCTGCGATCTACGAGTATGCAAAGGGCTACGTAAAGTTCCTTGACGAGGCTAAGACCGAGCGCGAGGCAACCGATTACGCTATCGAGCTTGCAAAGGCAGAGGGCTATACCGAGTACCGTCTTGGCGACGCTATTTCCGTAGGTGATAAGAAGTATCTCAACAACCGCGGTAAGAGCCTCATTCTCTTCAAGGTTGGTGATAACGATATCGAGAAGTGCGGTATTAAGATCGTAGCATCTCACATCGATTCCCCGAGACTCGACCTTAAGCAGATCCCCATGTACGAGGATTCCGGCATGGGCTTCCTTAAGACCCACTACTACGGCGGTATCAAGAAGTATCAGTGGACCGCAATTCCCCTTGCTCTTCACGGCGTTATCGTAAAGGATAACGGTGAGGTAGTTAAGGTCTCGGTCGGAGAGGACGATTCCGATCCCGTATTCTACATCAACGACCTTCTTCCTCACCTTGGTCAGAAGCAGGCGCAGGAGCCTCTTGCGACCGCTATCAGCGGCGAGGCGCTTAACATCGTTATCGGCGGTCTTCCTTACAACGATCCCGAGGTTACCGAGAAGATCAAGCTTACCGCGCTCTCTCTTCTTAACGACAAGTACGGCATTAACGAGGAGGACTTCATCAGCGCAGAGCTTTCTCTCGTTCCCGCGTTTAAGGCTCGTGATATCGGCTTTGACAGAGCGCTCATCGGCGCATACGGTCACGACGACAGAGTTTGCTCCTATCCCGCGCTTACCGCTCTCTTCGGCAGCGAAGGACACGACACCGCTATGGTCGTTCTCGCAGATAAGGAGGAGATCGGCTCTGTCGGCGTTAGCGGTATGAGATGCGACCTTCTCGTTGACGTTATCAACGAGATCTCCTTCGCACTTTCCAAGAACCCCGCAGTTGTAAGATCAAACTCCAAGTGCCTTAGCGCAGACGTTACCGCGGCATTCGACCCCAACTTTGCTGACGTATACGAGAAGCGCAACAGCGCTATCATCTCCTGCGGTACTTCTATGAGCAAGTACACCGGCTCTCGCGGAAAGAGCGGCACTAACGACGCTTCCGCAGAGTTCGTAGCATACCTCCGCGGCATCTTCGCAAGAGACGGCGTTATCTACCAGACCGCAGAGCTTGGTAAGATCGACGTTGGCGGTGGCGGAACGGTTGCTATGTTTATTGCAGAGCATAATATCGACACCGTTGACCTCGGTGTTCCCGTGCTTTCCATGCACGCTCCCTTTGAGGTTATCTCTAAGGCAGACCTTTACTCGACTCACGAGGCATTCGCGTCCTTCCTTAAGTAATTTATGCTCACCGAAAAGCTATTAAGAGCAGAGGATCGCTTTCGCGAGATCGAAAGACAAATGACTCTGCCCGAGATCGCGTCAAACGGAAAGGAATACTCGAGGCTTATCAAGGAATACAAGGGCCTTGAGCCGGTGGTTGAAAAATTCAGGGAGTATTCCACCGCCAAAGCACAGATGGCAGAGGCGGACAGTATGATGCGCGACTCGTCGCTTGAGCCCGAGATGCGTGAGCTGGCGGAGGAGGAGT
>JAFYRZ010000167.1 GCA_017546745.1 Clostridia bacterium | reverse complement strand
GCAAAGCTTACAAGAAGGTTTTCCTTAACCTTGTTGAGCTGCTCTCTGAATACGGGGTCTGCCTCATAAAGATTTCTTCTTGCATCAAGAAGCAAGAGCTTGTTTCCGATTATCTGATTAAGCACGGCGCGTCTGCCCTCGGGTGAGTTGTACGCCTGTCCGCGCTGACCGAGCCCTGCAATAAGCTCGTTTACGTCATTTTCGGTAATTGCAATTCCGCCTACCGTAGCGAGTATTCTGTCTGCCATTTTTTGTTTCTCCTTAGTTATGTTCTTAAACCCTTGGGGTAATGATTTTTGATTTTCCCGAGGCTTGCCTTTCCGCCGCCAAGCGCTGCGCCCTCGTAGATTACGGCACAGTATCCGTTGTCTACCTCCACGGCGTCTATCTGCTCACCGTGTAAATATTTCTTTATGCGCTCATCACCGCGTGAAAGCCTCTCTTGTCTTATAAAGAGCGTTCCGTACGCTGAGAAAAGCTGATGTGCGGGGATAAGGCGTCCCTTTTCAACCTGACCGACAAGAACCCCTGCCGAAAAGACCGATCTTTGCGGGATAGGAACACCGTGTGATATTAAAACTATGTTATCTCCATACTTTGCAAGACGGCCGTCGGGGACCTTTTTAAGATTTTCTAAAAAGAATTTCCTTACCGCACTCTCCTCGTCGCGGCTTAGCGGCCTTGTGCCGTCCTTATACAGCACCGCCCCGTCGTCCGAGATATCTTCGCTTCTTTTCAGAAGCGCTACAAACTGTCCCTCACCCTCGGATTTGTGCGGATAAAATCTTCTTGCATAGCTAAGATTTTTGCAAAACGCTCCGTCAAGCTGTATACCGTCGCTTGTTGCCGAGATAAGCTCGTCCTTTACGGGAACGATCACGTAGTCCGGATGCTCCCTTAAAAACGCGTCTATTACCATCTCGTTTTCCTCGAGGGAAAAGGTGCAGGTGGAGTAGAGCAGATATCCGCCCGCCTTAACGAGTGGCGCGGCGTTGTTTATTATCTCTCTCTGCCTTTCGGCACATGCCAAAACGTTTTGAACGCTCCATTCACTGACGGCCTCCTCGCTCTTTCTGAACATACCCTCACCGGAGCAGGGCACGTCTGCGATAACGAGGTCGAAGAAAGCCGAGAACATTTTCCTAAACTCTTTTGTATCAAGAGAGGTTACAACGGCGTTTTTAATACCAAGCCTCTCAAAGTTTGAAACTACGATTTTTGCCCTTTTAGGCACGTATTCGTTTGATAGGATAAATCCGCTATCACCGATTTTCGCAGCCGCCTGACCGGACTTGCCACCGGGGGCAGAGCAGGTGTCAAGCACTCGCCAGCCGCGCTTTATATCAAGGGCGTTTGCCGTTGCCATAGCACCGGGGTCCTGAACGTAAATCATACCGGCGTGATGCTCGGGGGTGTTTCCGATACCCACGCACTTTCCGAGGATAAACCCGTCGCTTGCATATGCAAGAGGCGTAAGCTTAAGCTCCTCGCCCGCAGAAAAGCCGTCAAGGGAGCATTTGGCGGTGTTAATCCTGACCCCTCGCACGTCGCTTCCGTTTTCGAGCGCGTCGATAAACTCGGCATACTCGTCGCCGAGCAGGGATTTCATTCTGTCCTTAAAGTCTTGCGCAAGCATACCGCACCTCCACATTTGCTCCCAAATATTATATACTATTCTCACATCAAAGTCAATATATTTAAAATATGTTGACTAAACACGCCCAAAGTGGTATACTTAATAAAAAACAGGAAAGGGAAAGGCCGTGGAGAAAAAAAGAATTACCAAAAACGGAATAAGCATATTCGGATATAAAAATCCGTCGCTGCACGGTTTTTTCATATCTATGTTTTTGCGTGCGGGAAGCATGTATGAAACGGAAGAGGAGAGCGGTATAACTCATTTCTTTGAGCACATCTCGATAAGAAACGTAAACAAGCTTATGGGCGGCACTCTTTATTCCGAGCTTGACAGGCGCGCTGTTGAATTTAACGCGTCCACCTATTCCGAAATGGTGCAGTTTTATATCTCGGGCGCGTCAAAGAATTTTTCATTCGGCGCCGACGTTATAACAAGGCTGTTTTCACCGATAGTGCTTGGCAAGGACGAAATAGATACCGAGCGCCGCAGGATAAAGGCGGAGATACGTGAAAGCGACGATAAGAACTCGCTTCTCGCATTTTCAAACGGCATAGTCCATAAGGGCACCTCTCTTGCGCGACAGATAACGGGAACAGCGGGCAGTGTAACGAAAATCACGGCACGTAGTCTTGAAAAGTATCGCAAATCGGTATTTAACAGTGAAAACGTATTCTTTTATATCACGGGTAATTTCACCGACTCTGACGTGGATTACCTCGCAGGAAAAATAGAGGAGCACACGCTTTCCAGCGGCACAAGAGTGCACGATAACATCGCCCCGACGGCGGCGGAGTATCTTAAGCGCGGGGGAGAGGTGTCGGTAAAGAACTCCGATTTTACATCGGTCAGATTTACCTTTGACCTTGATATGCAGAGGGTGGGAGTTCCCGAAACCGACCTGATATACGATATGCTCCTTTCGGGCTACAACTCGCGCTTCTTTATTGAAATGAGCGAAAACCGTGGAATGTTTTACGACATTTCCGGAGCGGTGGAGAGATATCGGAATGCGGGTGAGCTTTATTTCTCCTACGACGTAAGGGAGAGAGATATTATTCCCGCAATAGAAATGACCGTCGAGATATTGAACGATTTCAAATCCCGCCTGTTTGACGAGGGCGAAATTATGAAATGCGCCTACGTCGATAATGCCGATATGCTCTATGACGACGCGCGTGAGCTTAACTTTACAATGGCTTACGATAACCACATAATGAACCTCGGATATGCCTCTCTTGACGAGAGAAAAGCGGCATACGAGAGGGTAACGCCCGAGGCGATAAGACGCGCCGCGTGTGAAATTTTCTCAAATAGAGGCCTCACCGTAACCCTCAAAGGCAAAAGGAAGAAGATAAACGTCGAAAAAATAAAAGAAATAATTTCAAAGCTGAAATAAAAAAAGCCCCGATTTCTCGGGGCTTTTCTTTTGCTTTTTACATGTTGAACGGGTTGTCAATATATCTGAACCAATAGCATGTAGCGTATGTGGTTGTAAGCTTTGTGATGAACTGCGGGTCATCGTAGGAAAGAGTTTCCATTGTGGTTGCGCCGTACATGCCAACCTCGTACGCGGTAAACTTAAGCGCGTTGTCGCTTATACCGGTAATGCCGAGTGCCTCAAGCTCTGCTCTCGTGTACTTATCTACGGTGAGAGTTGTAAGGGACGTACAGCCATAGAATGCGTTAGGTCCTATGCCTGCGGCAAGTGCGGGGATATTAACCTCAACGAGGTC
>JAFYRZ010000166.1 GCA_017546745.1 Clostridia bacterium | reverse complement strand
GCCGGATGCGATAGCGATATCAAAGGAATCGGAACGAACCGAATCAAGATACTCCTCAAAGGGAACGACGTAATCGAGCGCGCTGGTCTCACCAACGTCACGGCCGTCAAGGAGGATGTGAATTCTTACCTTGCTTACTCCGTCACGCTTAGCACCCTCGATAAGAGCCTTAAGGTGATCGATGTGAGAGTGAACGTTTCCGTCCGAGAAAAGACCGATAAAATGAAGGGTAGATGCGTTTGCCTTAACGCCGCCAACAAGCTCGCCCCATGTTGCGGAAGCGAAGAGCTTACCGGTCTCGATAGACTGAGAAACGAGCTTTGCGCCCTGCGCAAAAACCTGACCCGATCCGAGCGCGTTATGACCGACCTCGGAGTTACCCATATCGTCGTCTGCAGGGAGTCCTACTGCGGTTCCGTGAGCCTTGATAGAAAGGGTAGGATAGTTCTTCATAATACGGTCAAGAGTGGGGGTATTTGCAGCCGCAACAGCGTTTGCGCCGTTATCGGGAGCGATACCAACACCGTCCATAACGATAGTAAGAAGCGGACCTTTTACGCCCGAAAATTTGTTTGATTTTTCTAACTTTATCATATTCAAGCCTTTCTGCTTTGTTTTATTACTTGTTTTTGTTAAATATCTGCGTCTTTGATATAAAGATGACCAAAATCAGAAATGAATTTCTTTCTCTCTGAAAGAGCGTCACCGAGAAGCACGTCAAACATTCTTTCTGTCTTTTCCGCGTCCTCGGGGCTTACGGCAAAAAGCCTTCTCGTTTCGGGCGACATCGTCGTTCTCCACATCATATCCGGCTCGTTTTCACCAAGTCCCTTGGATCTCTGGAGCGTGTATTTTTTCGTTCCGAGCTTGGCTAAAATCTCTGCCTTTTCCTGCTCGTTATAGGCAAAATACGTGTCGTGTCCGCAGGTGATCTCAAAGAGGGGCGACTCTGCAATAAAGATCTTTCCCTTCTCGATAAGGGTCGGAAGGAGTCTATAAAATAGGGTCAAAAGAAGGGTTCTAATCTGGAATCCGTCCTCGTCTGCATCGGTACAGATTATGATCTTATTCCACTTCATATTTTTGTAATCAAAGGTGGAAATATCGTTGTTTTTCTTGGACTTCACCTCTGCGCCGCAGCCGATGACCTTAAGAAGATTTACGATAATTTCGCTCGCGAATATCTTCTCGTAGGTGCTCTTCATACAGTTAAGAGTTTTACCTCTTACCGGTATTATTGCCTGGAAATCGGCATTTCTTCCAAGCTTACAGCTCGACATAGCCGAATCTCCCTCAACTATATAAAGCTCTCTTTCCTCGGGGTCCTTAGACCTGCAGGGAACGAACTTCTCTACTCTGTTTGCAACGTCCATAACGCCGCCCGAGCCGAGAGTTTTCTTAACGTTTATCTTGATCTCGTCTGCCTTCTCGCGCGCTCTCATATTGATGAGAACCTGATTGATTATCTCGTTTGCGCTCGACTGATTTTCGGTAAGGTATATTTCAAGATTCGTCTTAAGAAAATCGGTAAGAGCCTTTTGGATAAAGGCATTAGTTATCGCCTTTTTCGTCTGGTTTGCGTAAGAGGTCTGCGTTGATTCGCTGTTGATGATTATGGCAAGGTTATCCGCAATATCGTCGTAGGATATCTTAGTTTCCTTTTTACCGTACTTATTCTGCGACTTTATGTACTTATCGATCGCAAAGGTAAACGCATTCTTTACAGCCTTATCGGGCGCGCCCTCGTGCTCAAGGTGCGATGCGTTGTGATAATATTCAGCCTTACCCTTTTGTGCAAAGCAAAAGGCGATCTCTGCACGAAGCTTATACTCGGGAAGATCATCTCTGTCGCGGCCCTTTGTCTCTATCCTCCAGATGACGGGAGCGGTCATAGAAACGCCATCGGTCACCTGAGTTATATAGTCGGAGATACCGTTCTCAAAATAGAACTCGGTCTCCTCGAATTTACCCTTTGAGGTCTCGACGTAAAGAAGGAACTTTATACCGCCGTTAACCACCGCCTGCATGTGCATGGTATTCGCAAGGAATTCTACGGGAATATCTATTTCCTTAAAGACCTTAAGGTCGGGGCGCCACTTGATAATAGTTCCGCGGCGCTTTCCGCCGGGCTTAAGATCGGTGACAGAAAGCTCTCCCACCGGGTTTCCGGCTTTAAAGTTCATCTCGGAAAGAGTTTTTCCGTTATACGACTTAACGCTCATATACTCGGAGGAATACTGCGTTGCAGTAGCACCGAGACCGTTAAGACCGAGCGAAAACTCGTAAGCCGAATTTCCGTTATTGTTATCGTATTTACCTCCGGCATAAAGCTCACAGAATACAAGCTCCCAGTTCCAGCGCTTCTCTTTTTCGTTATATCCGAGGGGAACTCCGCGGCCGAAGTCCTCTACCTCTATCGAAAGGTCGAGATATTTTTTTACGATGATCTTATCACCGTAGCCCTCGCGCGCCTCGTCTACCGAGTTAGCAAGTATCTCGATAAACGAGTGCTGACAGCCGGCAAGATCGTCGGAGCCGAAGATAACGGCAGGACGCTTTCTTACACGGTCTGCACCCTTAAGACTTTTAATACTTTGGTTGTTATATTCGGTTTTCTTCTGGGTTTTTTCAGACATTTCGTCCCTCCCGCAAATAATCTAAAGAAAATTATAACATAACCAACTTTTTTTGTCAAGTTTTGTTATGATATTTTTGATAGGAACCTTGACCTTTAATATTGTGTGTGATAAAATAAATGAAGAAAAGGAGAGATATACCCAATGAAATTTTTAATTTGCTCTGATATTCACGGCGATTATGAGGCTGCGAAAAAAACTATCGATATTTTCGAGGAGGAGAGGTGTGACAGGCTCGTGATCCTCGGCGATATACTCTACCACGGACCGAGAAACGATCTGCCCGAGAATTACGCACCGAAAAAGGTCATCGCCCTCTTTAACGAATACAAGGACAAAATTCTTTCGGTACGCGGAAACTGCGATACCGAGGTCGACCAGATGGTGCTCGAGTTCCCCGTGCTTGCCGATTACGCATATCTCGTTGACGGCGAGGTCAGATTTTTCTTAACTCACGGACATAAATTCAACCTTGATGCTATGCCCCCTATCTCGGCGGGTGACGTGCTTCTTCACGGACACACCCACGTTCTTAAGATCGAAAAATTCGGGAATGATAACTACTATATAAATCCCGGTTCTGTTTCACTTCCCAAGGAAAACAATCCCAAGACCTTCGCAATTTATGAAAACAACAGGCTCTCGATTATGGATTTTAAAAAAAATATAATTAAATCCATAACATTCCCGGCATTTTAGTTCATTAAAACAGCTTGCCAAAAATTTAACAATATTTTGTAAAAAGGGATTGAAAATTCTTATTTCATATGATATAATATTATAGTAAAATTGTGCGTTATGCGCACATAAAAATTAGGAGGACAAGTTTATGCTTAAAAAGCTCTCAAGCATTCCGTTCAACGGTACCGATGCGCAGAAGGCTGCGCTTGACGCCGTGATCGATGCTAACAAGGGTGACAAAAGCCGTCTTATGGCTGTGATGCAGGAAGCGCAGAACATTTACGGTTACCTTCCGATCGAGGTTCAGCTTATGATCGCAGAGGGTATGGGCGTTCCGCTCGAGAAGGTTTACGGAGTTGCTACGTTCTACGCGCAGTTCTCTCTTACACCTAAGGGCAACTGCCACATTTCCGTATGTCTCGGTACTGCTTGCTACGTAAGAGGCTCGGGCCTGCTTTACGACAAGCTTCAGGAGGTTCTCGGAATTTCCGGTGACGAGTGTACTGAGGACAGAAAGTTCTCGCTTACCGCTTGCCGTTGCATCGGCGCCTGCGGTCTTGCACCCGTTCTTACCGTTAACGAGGACGTTTACGGTAGACTTACCACCGACGATATCGAGGGTATCGTTGCTAAGTACAGATAATCTAAAATCCGGAGGGGTTTTTAATGAAGATATCTAAAATCCAGGAGCTTCTTGACGCTAAGGTGCTCTGTTGCGAAGAAAATCTCGGTAAGCACGTATATTCTGCGTTTGGCTGCGATCTTATGAGCGACGTTCTCGCTTACGTTTCCGACCAGGCGGTCCTGCTTACCGGTCTTGTTAATCCCCAGGTAATAAGAACGGCACTTATGCTTGATATGGTATGTATCGTATTTGTCCGTTCAAAAGAGCCGAGCGAGGAAATGCTTGCCCTCGCTAAAGAAAACGGCATAGTAATGATGAACACGGCAAAAACCCTTTACACCGCGTCGGGTCTTCTATACTCGAACGGTCTTGTGGGCACTGCCGAGGTTACTAAATGAGTGACAAATTAGTCTTTCGCTACAACGTTGAGGGAAACGATTTTACCTCGGCGGGTCAGGCATCTGTGCAGGTGAAGAAAAATCTTCGCCAGATCGGACTTGACTCCGAAACGATAAGGAAGGTTTCCATCGCGATGTACGAGGGCGAGATAAACATGGTCATACACGCGGGCGGCGGCATCGCCGAGGTCTGCGTTACGGAGGACTACATAGATATCATTCTTGAGGACACAGGTCCCGGTATAGAGGATATCGAGAGGGCCATGCAAGCTGGCTATTCAACCGCGCCGGATAATATTCGTTCTTTAGGATTTGGCGCAGGTATGGGACTCCCGAACATGAAAAAGAACAGCGATTCTATGGAAATTACCTCGACCGTCGGTGTCGGAACGCGTATCGTTATGCGCGTTAATATATGAGGTGTCGGCATGAACGCATATGAACACTCGGTCATTCTTGACCCCGAAAAATGCACAGGCTGTACCACGTGTATCAGACACTGCCCTACCGAGGCGATACGAATAAAAAATAACCGCGCGGTAATAAATTCCGATAAATGCATCGACTGCGGAGCTTGTATCAGATACTGTCCGCATCAGGCAAAAAGCTCGCTTTCAAGCAAGCTTTCGGACATGGAGCGCTTCAAGTGGAAGATCGCACTGCCCGCACCGACCCTATACGGTCAGTTTGACAACCTTGATGACGTTGACTACGTTCTGAACGGTCTTTTAAAGATCGGCTTTGACGAGGTATTTGAGGTATCAAAGGCGGCAGAGCTTGTTTCCGCTTACACAAGGCTTTATCTTAACACCGAGGGTGTGATCAAGCCGGCGATAAGCTCCGCGTGTCCCGTTGTAGTACGTCTTATCAGTCTTAGATTCCCCTCGCTTGCCGAGCATATAATTCATATGCTGCCTCCTATGGAGATAGCTGCAAAGCTCGCGAGGGAAAGAGCTCTTGCGGCTCACCCGGAATTTAAGCCGGAGGACATCGGGGTCTGCTTCATTTCCCCCTGCCCTGCTAAGGTCAGTTACGTTAAGAACGGCTTTGGCGGCTACAAGAGCCAGATCGATGAGGTCGTTGCAATAAACGATATCTATTTTCTCCTTATCGGTAAAATGAACAAGGAGGACGATCTTAAAATGCTTTCCGAGTCCGGCAGGATCGGTATCGGCTGGGCGAGATCGGGCGGTGAGGCTACGGCTATCTTCAACGAGGACTATCTTGCCGCAGACGGTATCGAGAACGTTATACACATTCTCGACCAGGTAGAAAACGGCACTATCCCCCCGCTTGACTTCATTGAGCTTAACGCTTGTACAGGCGGCTGTGTCGGCGGTGTTCTTACGATGCAGAACCCCTTTATTGCAAAGGCAAGGCTGCAAACGTTCAGAAAATATCTCCCCGTATCGCAAAACACACTTTCCAAGGATGATACCTACATTCCGGGCGATTACTTCTTTGAGGAGCTTCCGGAATATAATCAGATCTCAAGGCTCGGTAATTCTATTGCCGAATCGATGAGAATGATGGCAGATATACAAAACATACGTTCTACTCTCCCCGGTATAGATTGCGGCTCTTGCGGAGCTCCGACCTGCCGTGCTTTTGCCGAGGACGTAGTAAAAAAGCAGGCTTGTATCAACGACTGTCCAATTAAGGACGCAAGGTGTGCAAGAAAGGAGTAAGCTATGACGGTTAAAGCTTTTGCAAAGGAAGCACAGCTTACCGCTTTATGTATGCCCGACCCCGAAAAAGAGGTCATGGGCGCTTACGTTGGTGATCTTTTAAGCTGGGTCATGGGTAAGGCAGACAGCGGAAACGTTTGGATAACGATAATGTCAAACGTTAATATCGTTGCGGTCGCGACCCTTGCGGATACCTCTTGTATACTTCTTGCTGAGGGCGTTACGCTTGAGGCGGACGTGCTTGATACTGCGATGGCAAAGGGAGTCAATGTACTTTCATCCTCACTTTCCGCATACGAGCTTGCAAACAAGATCTCGAGTCTTGTAATATGAACAGATATTACTACGACCTACATATTCATTCCTGTCTTTCTCCCTGCGGCGACGAGGATAATACGCCCAACAACATCGCGGGTATGGCATCAATATCGGGAATAAATATAGTAGCGCTTACCGATCATAATACGACAAAGAATTGCTCTGCTTTTTTTAAAGCGGCAAAAAGGTACGGAATAATTCCCGTTGCGGGGATGGAGCTTACCACGGCCGAGGATATACACGTCGTTTGCCTTTTTGAGGAGCTTTCGGATGCTCTTCGGTTTGATGAGCACGTTCAAACAAAAAGAACACTTATCAAAAACCGACCCGAGATATTCGGTGAGCAGACCGTTCTTGACGACGAGGATAAAATCATTGACCGCGAGGAATATCTTCTTATAAACGCGACGAGTATCACGGTAGACGAGGTATATAGTGTCGTACGAGCCTTTAACGGCATATGCTACCCCGCCCACATCGACCGAGATGCAAACGGAATAATCTCCATACTCGGAGATCTGCCTGCCGACAGCGAATTTGGACTTTTTGAGCTTCACAACGGCAACTTGATCGACGAATATTCCGAGAGATACAAAATTCCAAGGGACAGATTTATAATCAGCTCCGACGCTCATTATCTTACCGATATGAGGGATAAGGAATTTTATTTTGAGCTTGAGGACGAGCCGTACAGCACGGCACTTGTGCGCCGAGAATTATTTAAGCTGTTAAGGAGTAAAAATGAAAGAGCTTTCACTTAACATACTTGACATTGCGGAAAATTCCACTAAAGCGGGCGCAGGTCTCGTTGAGATCTTGATAAACGAAACAGATACTACTCTCACGCTTACCATAGCGGACGACGGCTGCGGTATGACCGAGGAAATTTTAAAGGGAGTTACAGACCCCTTTTACACCACCAGAACGACGCGTAAGGTAGGAATGGGTATCCCCCTTCTTAAATTTGCCGCACAGATGACGGGTGGCGATTTAAAGATCACCTCGCGCCACGAGAGCGAGTATGCCGACCACGGTACTACCGTTACGGCAAGTTTTTTTAAAAATCATATTGATTTTACTCCGCTCGGAGACGTTATTTCCTCAATAACTACTCTGATACAAGGGCACCCTAATACGGATTTTCGCTACTTGCATAAAGGTGAGAGTGCCGAGGTCGCATTCGATACAAGAGAGGTGCGCGAGGTTCTTGAGGATGTTCCGCT
>JAFYRZ010000165.1 GCA_017546745.1 Clostridia bacterium | reverse complement strand
CTCTACTCCGCATTTAACACAGTACATAGCGCTTTCCTTTCTTTATTGCATTAGAGTCTTGATTAGCGCTTCTTTTTCTTGGGCGGAATTCTCGACGAGTTGTTAGACTCGCAAAGAACGTGTATGCCAAGCTCGCGCAGGACGCGGTAAAGGCTCATCTCAAGCCTCGGCTCGATTATATTTCTCGTTATATGAAGCCTCGTTTTGCCCTTGAAGGATACGACACCTGCGTTATACGGAGCGCTTGACTGAACGCTTAGGATAAAGTCGATCTCCTTAACGTAGGGCATCATTACCTCGGGAAGCTTTGCTACGCCAAGGTTAGAAAGCGAGAGGGAGGACTTACGCTCTCCGACCGCGCGAAAGACGCTTTTCATAACGATGTTTTTTAGGAAGAGGGGGGCGAGCTTCAAGAGGATATTCTTCTCGTCCCTGACGTTCGGCTGTATTCTTGCCGCCATATTCTTCGGCGTTATCTCAAGGTTCATTATAGCCTGTACGATCTTACATACCTCGGGGAACGTGTATTCGCCAAGGCGCGGGTCAACGCCGGGGGTGACGTAAAGAACGAAATTACGAAGCGTTTTCTCGTCGAAGAGCCTACGAAGATCGACGGGAACCAATACCTTTACCGCCTTTTGCTTTTTAAGGGATGAAACGTCCTCGTGCTGAAGCGAGATCGCCGCCTGAATAAACACGGCGGTGAGGTAGGCGGTTACGGTAACGCCAAGCTCCTTTGCCTTTTTGTGAAGCTCGTCCGCACTCATCTCAAGAGTGGTATCAAAGCGGAAGCCGTCGTTAAGACGTGTTCCCATAATTCTGTAAGAATCGTTATCGCTTCTGCTCTTTCCTATCGGGGCGATATGCTTCGGGAAGCAGTCCTCAAGCTCCTCGTCCGAGGGCGGCTCGAGCCTATCGAGAACACCGTATTCGGCAGGGATATCAAGCCCGTATTTCTGCGCAAGGTACTCGGCAACGAGGGTCTTTAGGAATACGAGTCCGCCGTTACCGTCGGTGAGCGCGTGGAAGAACTCAACGGCTATTCTCTTTTTATAGACCAGGACGCGGAACGCGCAGCTTCTGATATCGTCGAACGGCATATGGACAAGCGGACAGCCGCGCTCGTCGCGCACGTTCGGTGCGTGGGGTATCTCTTCGAGATAGTACCAGAACATTCCCGTGCGAAGCCTTACCGAAATGGAGGGAAAGCGTCTGACGGTAACGTCAAGAGCCGATTGAAGAATATTAACGTCGATATCCTCGCAATCATCGGAAAGGGTCGCGGAGAGGCGGAAAAGATTGCTCCAATGCCTGGTTGCCGCGGCGGGGTATATCTTTGCGGAGTTATCAAGGCGCATCCAACGAAGCTTTCGCTCGTTATCCTGCGGCAGGGTATGCTTTAAGAAGCCGTTGATAAGGGTAAAATCGTGATGAGAGCTTTTTAAGCCGTAGAGAAGATATGCGTGCCACATTCCCTCCCTTACGTGGAGGGTAGCGCGACAGCCCTTAGCTGTAAGCGCCTTTTCAAGCGCGATAGCATCCGAGAGAAGTATCTCGTCGCTACCGACGAATATTATCGAGGGGGGCATACCCGTAAGGTCGGCGAACAGGGGCGAGACAAGCGGGTCGCGCTTAAGCTCCTCGTGCTGTGAGGTTATTGCCATGGGGCGCTTTCCTCGCATTTTTTTAGCCTTCTCGTGGTCGGAGATGGCACCGACGTAGCAGTTGGCAAAGAAATCAAGGCGCTCCTTGGTAAGACAGGGGTCGATATCCTTGTTTTTCGTTATGCTCTCTGCGCTTTGGGTAAGGTCGACCCAGGGGGAGATAGCGATAATTCCCGCGGGGGTGGGTATGGAAAGCTCACGAAGCTTTAAGCAAAGAGCGTAGGCAAGACCGGCACCGGCGCTCTCTCCGGCGAGTATTATCTTTTCGGGGGAATAGCCCTCGGAAAGAAGCTCGTTATAGGCGAAAACCGCATCGTTTATTGCCGCAGGAAAGGGGTTTTCGGGTGCAAGCGAATATTCTATCGCATAAACGCGCATGCCACACTCAGAGGAGAGGACCGAGGCAAAGCCCTTTGCGTAATCTATCTTACCGCAGGTGTATCCGCCACCGTGAAGATAAAGGATCACACCGCCGCGAAGCTCGTCGCGCGGGATCAGGGTGTTGGCAGGAAAGCGGCCGTTATCCTTATTTACAACGACAGAGCCATACCTTTTCGTAAAGCGCATGACCTTGCCGATCTTATCCTGAAGATTACGGGCGACCTCAAGCTTAGAGCTGCCCGAAATAGGCTTAAGAAGCTCTATCTGTCCTCTTATAAATCTGTCCTGTAAATTCATAGCGGTCACCTCCTTTTTAATCGTTCACTGACATTATACAATAAAGTTTAGGATATGTCAAGTGCGCGCGTGTTAAAGATATTTCATCAAGTTTCGAAAACGACCTTGAATTTTGGTGTAAATTGGTGTAAAATAGAGAGAGAAAACAGAAAAAAGGCGGAGGGTCAGATGAACTTTACCGACAGAGAGAGGCTATCGCGAATAATAGAAACCTTAAGGACCAACTATCGGGTTTCAAGGCTGTTTAGCGCCTATCTTACGCGTTGCCCCGAGGCGATAAGCAAGAGCGTAATAGATGCTATGACCGAGGATGGCAGTATCACGAGGGAGGAGGCGATCGGCGCGATCTTGTCCGAGCTTTTCAGCCTTGATACTAAAAAAAGCGAGGACAGACTTATCGAAAGAAAGTACATTCCCGACTCGATAAGGCTATTAAATGCAAACAAATATAGACAAAATCCATATTACAGGAACGTAAAGATCGAAAATATCAAGGACGGTGACTGGGAGCTTCGGCTGGAAAGCTACGAGCCTTACAGAGCCGTTGTTTGTGACGATATGATAGTTAAGGACGGGCTTTACGAGGTAATTCCATTAGGCTTTTTTACCGAGAGGTTCGACTTCCCTGCTGTGCTTGAGGGTGGGAACGAGTGGATGACGCTCACACCCGTTGATCTCGATACCTGCGAGGAGGCGATAGCGGCGGCGCACGGCAAGGTAGTAACCTTCGGTCTTGGTCTTGGCTACTACGCTTATATGGTGGCAAGAAAGCCGGAGGTCGAGT
>JAFYRZ010000164.1 GCA_017546745.1 Clostridia bacterium | reverse complement strand
CCTGGCTCACCCTCGCGCTCTGCGGTATAAGCGCCGTAGGCGCGGTCGCCATCACGTCAAGGTGCCGCTGCTTTATCTCGGAAAAGCTCTCGTCTATCTCGAAAATGATGAAAAAGAGCTGTCCTGCCTCCGAGGAGGACTGACGAGCCGCAAGCCCACGCACGCACGGGCAAGAGGCTTCATATACTGAATAACACCGGCGGCACACCGCCGGCAGAATTTCACTACGAGTAGGACCTAAAGATGATACTAAACACCTTTGGAGTGGGAAAGAGGCAGATCACCGCCTCCGAGATCATCCGCGCGGCAAGCGAGGCGGAGATCTTTGACGAGATCTTTCTTTTACCTATCCCATCATCAAGAGATTCAATACACGTAACGGATACCGATATCCCCCTGACGGATCTCTTAAGAGATCCGAAGGGTAAAAGACTTATCGCGGGGTACGGTATCCCCCTCGAGATCGCGAGGGAGGCGACCGCCAAGGGAATAAGGATAGCCGACGTCCTGACGGACGAGCGATTTCTCAGGGACAACGCGGAGCTTACCGCCCACGGCGCCACAGGCTATATCCTGACGAAGCAGGACCGCGCGATAAGCGACCTTTGCTGCGGTATCGTCGGCTACGGACGGATAGGAAGGCTTCTTTGCCGTCTTTTGCTTTTCCTCGGGGCATCGACCGTCGTCTTTACGCACAGAGAGGAGGTCAGGCTTGAGCTTTGCGGTATGGGGATAGACGCAAGGCCCGCCGAGGATATCGGCAAAGCGACCGACCTCGACGTTCTTATAAACACCGCCCCCGCAAGGCTTATCACGGAAAAGAGCGCCAAGGATATCACCGAGGGCGGCTGTGAGATAATCGAGCTTGCCTCGGGCGATAACCTCCCCCACGGCATTGCCGTCACGCGCCTGCCCTCTATCCCCGACCGCAATTTCCCCGTGAGCGCGGGCAGGATATATGCCGCCGCGGTGATGAGATTTATAGCGAGGGAGGCGCAGGACTGATGGGCGCGCCGAAAATAGCCTACGCACTCTGCGGCTCGCACTGCACTATCTCGCGCTCGCTCTCGGTGCTTGAGGGGCTTAAAGCCTCGGGCGCGGAAATAATTCCGATAGTAAGCGAGGCGGTCGATAAGACCGACACCCGCTTCGGCAAGGCGGCTGACACCGTCGCGAAAATAGAGGCTATAACGGGGCGCGCGGTGATAAGAAGCATTAAGGACGCGGAGCCGCTCGGCCCTAAAGAGCCCGCCGACCTTATGGTGATAGCCCCCTGCACAGGTAATACGCTCTCGAAGATCGCGTCGGGAATAACCGACAGCACCGTAACGATGGCGGCAAAGGCGCACCTAAGGCAGGATAAGCCGCTCGTCATCGCCCTCGCCACCAACGACGCGATGTCGCAAAGCCTAAAAAGTATTGCGGCACTCCTTACGAGAAAGAGCGTCTATTTCGTTCCGATGCGACAGGACGATCCCGTCCTGAAGCCCTATTCCCTCGTTGCAGATCTCGAAAGGATTCCCGAGGCGATAAAGGCGGCAATAATCGGCATACAGCTCCGCCCCTTATTCCTATAAAACGCAAAAAGCGCTGAATAATCAGCGCTTTTGTAAATTTTAGTTTACGGAGACAAACGGTAGGGCTGAATTTACTCGGTTCTGAGAGCCACCACAGGATCCTTCTTTGCCGCGCTTCTTGCAGGGATAAGACCCGAGATAGAGGTAAGAAGAACGCTTGCGAGAACGAGGATCGCCGCCTGGGATACGGGGAGCTGTGCGATATTTGCGATACCGACGTTCGCCTTAACTATCGCGCTTACGATAAAGGATGCGATATAGGTAACGCCAACACCGAAAAGTCCCGAGGTAAGACCGATAATAAAGGTCTCGGAGCGGAAGAGGTTACCAACGTCGCGCTTTCTGCCGCCAAGAGAGCGGATAACGCCTATCTCCTTAATTCTCTCGACCACCGAAACGTAGGTTATAATACCTATCATAACCGTAGAAACGATAAGAGAAACCGAGGTGAACGCGATAAGCGCGGTGGAAACTGCGTCTATCATAGTGTTGATAAGGTTTATAACAAGCTCAAGCGCGTCGGTGTACTTGACCTCGGACCTGTCGTCCTTGGTGAGGGTAACTCCGTCAACCACGATATCCTTATCCGAGTTCCACTCGTCAAGATAGTTCGTAACGAGATCCTTACTGTCAAAGGAGTTGGGGTAAACCGAGATCGCATTCGCGATATCAACGCCGCCGAGGTTTCTTATGCTGAGTATCTTCATATCGCCAAGGCTCGACATATCAAATCCGCCCATGCCGCCCATGCCTGCGCCCGCACCGCTACCCGTGCCTGTGCCGGAGCTTGCCGCATAGGTCATTCCGCCCGAGCCGAGGGAGGCGAGGTCGGTAAGTCCGAGGCTCTGACCGATAAAGCCGATGCCCTGCTTCGTCGCACCCTCAAAGGTGTAGGAGAAGAGGTAATACATACCGTTCATACCGAAGTTATCGGTGCCCGCGTCGTTAAGGTAATTAACTATCTCGCTCTCGCGGCTGTTTTCAAGAATATAATCGGTAAGCGCCTCGGTATAGTAAACGCCGGTGGAGAGAGAGCCGTAGGAGATATTGTCCTTGGGGCTTAGAATTCCAACGACGGTAAGCTCTACCGCACCGTCGTTTTCAAAGCCTTCGGAGAGGTGATTGTAAACAAAACTTGTCTTTTCCGCACCCGTCGTGGGGTCGGTCATAACTCGCTTCGTAAATACGGTGTCGTTGGGATACCAGGTAAAGGTCTTTCCGAGAAGCTCCTCATCGGTGAAGTAATCACGCGCAAGCGCCTCGTCGTAAAGCTCGTTACCGGTAGCGCCGTAGACGATATTAAGGAACTCGTCCTCGGCATAATATCCGAGCCTTGCGAGAAGAACGTCGGAGAGGCGGTCGTTCTTATCAAGAACGAGAACTATCTCGCCGCGACCCGTCGCAAGCTTACCCGTGATATCGTACTGCGACGCGATGTAATCGGGGTTATTCGGTATCTGCTCAAAGGAGGGAACGACCTGGGAAACGTAGGACGCATACTGCGCAAAGTCGGTCTGCTTAAGGACCTCGGTATAGATGTTCGTGAGTGCCGCAACCGACATTCCGCGCGCCTCGCCGCCCTTTATATCCGCGACGTCGGTATAGACGTTGTTCGAGAGGTCAAGACCGTAGTCGAGAAGAAGCGCCGCGTACATTTCCTTCGGCATATTCTTAACGTAATTTACGTAAGCCTCGGTGATATCGTTCTTTATTATCATCGAGTTAACGTTGGTGTTCATCGTGGCGATATATTCAACGATAGAGTTGATAAATACCTTGCCTGACTCCTTGATTATCTCCTCCTTCTCCGTCTGATCCATCATATTCATAAGTGCGTCAAGATCGTAGGTTGATTCGGTGATAATTATGGGGTTGCCCGAGAGCATATCGTCCTGCATAGACGCGATATACGCCTTGATGCCTGCGGAGAACGCAAGGACCATCGCAATACCGACGATACCGATAGAGCCGGCTATGCTGACCATAAGCGATCTTCCCTTTTTAGACATAAGGTTAACTGCCGAAAGGCGGAAAGCGGTGAACCAGGACATCTTCGCCTTTTCTCTGCCACCGCTCCTTAAGCGCGGTGATCTCTTTCTTCTGCGGCGCATCTCGCGCTCGGCTCTCGCCTCGGCGGCCTCCTCTCTTGCAGAAACGGGGTTCGTATCCTCTACCACCTTACCATCAAGGAAGCGGATTATTCTCGTGGAGTACTTGTCGGCAAGCTCGGGGTTATGCGTAACCATTATAACGAGCCTTTCCTTGGCTATCTCCTTGATAAGCTCCATTATCTGCACCGAGGTCGCGGTGTCAAGCGCACCGGTCGGCTCGTCTGCAAGAAGTATCTCGGGGTCGTTGACCAAGGCGCGCGCAATAGCAACCCTCTGGCACTGTCCGCCCGAGAGCTGGTTGGGGCGCTTATAATACTGACCCGAAAGACCTACCTTATCGAGCGCCGCCTTTGCGCGCGCAACTCTTTCCGCCTTTGAGATGCCGGCTATCGTAAGCGCAAGCTCAACGTTGCCAAGCACGGTCTGGTGAGGAATAAGATTATAGCTCTGGAATATAAATCCGACCCTGTGGTTTCTGTAAACGTCCCAGTGCCTGTCGCGATAGGATCTGGTGCTTTTTCCGTTGATGATAAGATCGCCCGAGGTGTACTTATCAAGACCGCCTATGATATTAAGCATCGTCGTTTTTCCGCAGCCGGACGGGCCGAGGATCGAAACGAACTCACGCGTGCGGAAGCTCAGGCTAACGCCCTTTAAGGCATGCACGGTCTCCGATGCGGTGACGTAATCCTTCTTG
>JAFYRZ010000163.1 GCA_017546745.1 Clostridia bacterium | reverse complement strand
TATCCCCTGCGGCATCTGTAATACCTGCAGACGCGTACGGGAGGGTAAGCACCTTGACGTAAAATATATCGCTAAGGATTCCTCCCGCGCTACGATAAGCGTTGACGAGGTAAGAAGATTTAAGGGCGATTCTATCTTCTCCGGTGCTGAGGACGATTTCAGATTTTATATATTTGAAAATGCAGAGGTCTTAACGGTTGGTGCGCAGAATTCAATTCTTAAGATACTTGAAGAGCCGCCCGAGGGGGTTTATTTTATTCTCCTTTCCGAGGGAGCGGACAAGCTTCTTACTACGATAAGCAGCCGCGTTCAAAGATTTGACCTTCAGACCTTCTCGCAAAAGGAGCTTGAAGATCACGTGACGCGCCTCTCGCGAAGAGCCGCGGTGCTGAAAACCCAGGACCCCGACGGATTTCACGGTGCTATCGCCGGCTCGGGCGGTACTATCGGGTGTGCTGTCGATCTTATCGAAAACGATGCCGTCGAAGCAATACGCGAGAAGAATCTTCAAACGCGCGAGATAATAAGCGTTTTCTCTGCAAGATCCTCTTATAGCGATATTAAAGCGAGATTTTCTTCCCTGCCTACCGGGCGCCAGGAGCTGATTGAAGTATTCGAGGACGTTTTGTCCGCTATCGGAGATCTTCTCACCGCAAAATACTCGCGCACAAAGGAAACCCTTGTTTATAAGGATAACGAGGAGGCAAGGCTTGCGCTCAATTCTATCGGAATTAAAAGAGCGCTTATGGCATACGAGCTTATAAACGATGCGCTAAGGCAGGCAAGAAGCAACGTCAGCGCACAAAATATTACCACTACACTTATATCCAAAATCGTAACGATGAAATAAAGGAAAAGAACGATGTCCGAAGAAAAGAAGATACAAGAAAATACCGAAATGCCCGAAAGCGTTGAAATTATCGGCGTTAATTTTCGCGAGGCAGGAAAGATATATTACTTTGCCCCCGGCAAATACACGCTCACGGTTGGCACGAGAGTGATCGTAGAGACCTCTAAGGGTACCGAGATAGGAACCGTAAAGATCGCGAACAAGAAGGTAAGCGCTAAGGAGATTTCCTCTCCCCTAAAAAATATAATGCGTCCTGCAAACAAATACGATCTTGAAAGAGATGCAAAGAACCGCACGGCAGAGCTTGACGCGGCGATCGTATGCAAAAAGAAGATCGCACAGCATAAGCTCGATATGAGCCTTGTTGCTGCGGAATACACCTTTGACAACTCAAAGCTCACCTTCTATTTCACCTGCGAGAGCCGCGTTGACTTCAGAGAGCTTGTTAAGGACCTTGCATCTACCTTTAAGACGAGAATCGAGCTTCGCCAGATCGGTATCCGCGACGAGGCAAAGATGATGGGCGGACTTGGCATTTGCGGAAGAAAGTACTGCTGCGCGGGCTTCCTTACCGATTTCGTACAGGTGTCCATCAAGATGGCAAAGGAGCAAAATTTCTCTCTTAACTCCTCAAAGGCGTCCGGCACGTGCGGCAGACTTATGTGCTGCTTAAGATACGAGCACGAGGTTTACGAGGAAGCGATTAAAAAGCTTCCCGCAAGCGGATCGGTCGTTGAAACCAAGGACGGAGTTGGTACTGTTATTGAGATAACTCCTCTCGCAGAGCTTCTTAAGGTAAGGCTTAACGAGAAGGAAAAGGAGCAGCCTAAGCTCTACCATATTTCCGAGGTAAAGATACTTAAGCTCAAGGGAGCAAAGGAAGAGCCTGATAGACAGGAGAACAAGGAAAAGCAGGGCAAGGAAACGAAATAATCGAATAATTACAGTTTTTTTAAAAAAGCCCTTGATTTTTTTCTTAAATGTGTTAAAATAGTAATGTAATCTTAATGGAGGTAAAGAACATGGCATACAAGATTAGTGACGATTGCATCGCTTGTGGCGCTTGTGCAGATGCATGCCCCACCGGTGCTATTTCCGAGGGTGACGGCAAGTACGTTATCAACGCAGACGATTGCGTAAGCTGCGGTTCTTGCGCAGACGCTTGTCCCGTTGGCGCTCCCGTAGAGGAATAATTTAGGTTACTTAACCAAGGAAAAAAGCGGCAGGTTTGCCGCTTTTTTCTTAAATTTCACCTGCGAACTTACTCATTAAAATCAGGATAGGAGGAGCTTTATGATTTTAAACAGTAACGAAAGGCTCGACGAGGTCAATGAATCGATAAGGCTTATTCAAAGAACCGACGGCCTTACCTTTGGTACGGACGCACTTTTGCTTGCCTCCTACGTTAATTTGAATTCAGGATCGGGGTGTGAGCTTGGCGGCGGAACGGGAATAATTTCCTTTTTGCTTCTTTCAAGAAAAAAACTGTCAAGCACTGCCTGCGTTGAGATACAAGAGGAATACGCGTCTCTTATAAGAAGAAACGCGGAGCTGAACGGACTTTCCGACAAGATCGACGTCATATGCTCCGACGTTCGCGATTACAGCCCCGGAGTGACGTTTGATACCGTTTACTCAAATCCTCCGTATATGAAGGCAACGAGCGGAAAAAGAAATATTACCGACGCAAAGAACGTAGCAAGACACGAGATATTCGGTGATATTAAGGATTTTTGTGAAAGTGCTAAAAAGCTCACCCGCTTTGGCGGAAGCTTTTACGCAGTTTACCGTCCGGACAGGCTCACCGATCTTTTATACTCCATGAAGAGCTGTCAGCTTGAGCCAAAGCGAATAACCTTCGTCCACGCAAATAAGGACTCGCAGTCCTCGATAGTTTTAGTTGAGGCAAGACGAGGCGGAGGCGTTGGCTCTCTTTTAACAAAGCCGCTTTTTATCTATGATGATAAGGAAAACAAGACATATAGCAATGATATGAAATACATTTTGGATAACGGCTCTTTCCCTAACGAATTTTACATAAACAACCGAGGTTAAAATGGAAGAAAAGAATAAAATTCAACCCTCAACTCTCTATCTTGTCGGCACTCCGATAGGAAACCTTTCCGACATCTCGGAAAGGGCAAAGAAAACGCTCTCTGACGTTGACTTTATCGCCGCTGAGGATACGAGAAACACATACAAACTTTTAAACTGCTACGGAATAAAAAAGGAGCTCGTCAGCTATCACGAGCATAACAAAAAAGAGGCGGGCGAGAGGATCGTCGCAAGGCTTCTTTCCGGAGAATCCTGCGCTATCGTTACAGATGCGGGAATGCCGGCCATAAGCGATCCCGGCGAGGACCTCGTAAGGCTTTGCGCAGATGCGGGAATAGTCGTGTCGGTAATACCCGGTGCCTGTGCCGCAGTTTCTGCTCTTGCGCTTTCCGGCCTTTGCACGAAAAAGTTCGTATTCGAGGGATTTCTACCCGCTAACAAGAGCGAGAGGAAACGACGCCTTGAAGAGATAAAGAACGAAAGAAGAACTATTATTTTCTACGAAGCACCGCATAAGCTTAAGGCAACACTTGCCTCGCTTCTTGAATGCTACGGCGAAGAAAGACGCATATCCCTTTGCCGTGAGCTTACAAAGCTCAACGAGGAGATCGAGCGCACGAATCTCGCCTCTGCAATAGCACTTTACGAGGTAAAGGAGCCGCGCGGCGAGTACGTTTTGATCCTTGAGGGGGCAGACGAGGCGGGAGTTGCCGTAACCGATACCGAAAAATCCACCCTACCGCCCGAGGAGCGCGTCGAAAAATACGTATCCGAGGGACTCAGCAAGATGGATGCGATAAAAAAGGTAGCCAAGGAGCTTGGTGTACCGAAATCCGAAATTTATGATCTTGTTTCTCGATAAACAACAAAAAAATCCTACCCATTTAATCTCTTCGGGTAGGATTTTTATTTTATGCCATAAGCTTCTCGATAGCCGCCATCTTAACCGCAAGAACGAGAATATCGCAGGCAAGTGCAAGCTCCTCATCGGTAGGATAGGTAGGCGCTATCCTGAGGTTTTTATCCTCGGGATCGATGCCGTAGGGGAAGGTCGAGCCAACCGCAGTAAGGGTAACGCCCGCCTCCTTCATAAGGTTGAACACGCGCTTTGCACAGCCCGCCATAACGTCAAGCGATATGAAATATCCGCCGTTCGGCTCACTCCACTCTGCGATATCAAGTCCGCGAAGCGACTCAAACTTACCAAGGGTAATCTCAAACTTGGCTCTGATAAGGGTCGCAAGATTCATCATATGAGCGTGTACCGCATCTGCATTCTTGAAAAACTGAACGTGTCTTAACTGATTAAGCTTGTCGTAGCCGATAGTCTGAACACCGAGATAAGGGGTGATCTGCTTAACGTTAGCTGGGGTTGCCGCCATCATAGCCACGCCCGAGCCGGGGAACGTGATCTTCGAGGTAGATGTGAAATAGAATATCCTATCAGCATTTCCGTACTTCTCTGCCTCATCAAAAATATTAAGAAGCTCGTCGCCGTTCTCATCAAAATCATGAACGACGTACGCGTTATCCCACATAAT
>JAFYRZ010000162.1 GCA_017546745.1 Clostridia bacterium | reverse complement strand
TACCAAATAAATGAAAGGGTATCGAAAAAGCAGGAGAGTTGGCAATCATACTGCCTCTATATTTAAAAGATTTTATAAATACCCTTGACTTTTTTCGCGCGATAATATATAATGTATTCTGTAAGTAGAGGCGCATTACGTCAAAAGTAGCCTGCACAACGGCCGCCGGGGCCGCAGGGGAAAGGGGCGGATGCCGAAGGTGGGTCCTTGGCGGGGGCGCGCCTGGCAGAACGTAATAAGATGCGTTATGCTGTCGCAGAGATGCGGAGAGCTATTTAAGTGAAATTTTTCGCCCTATCGGGGCGAGCTTTCGCCGTGGCGGCTGTCCGTTTTTCTCGGGGGCTGCTTTTTCTTTTGTAAATTATTTGCCCTCGGGCAGAAAGGTAATATATTATGAAAAACACTGTTTTTAAGGGCGTAGGTACTGCGATAGTTACCCCTATGCTTAAGACCGGAGAGGTTGACTACGAGTCCTACGGCAGACTTATCGACTGGCAGATCGCCGAGGGCGTTAACGCGATCATCGCGGCGGGTACTACCGGTGAGGGATCTACCCTTTCTGACGAGGAGCACAGAGACGTTGTAAAATACACCGTTGAGAGAGTAGGCGGCAGAGTTCCCGTAATCGCGGGCACAGGCTCTAACGATATCGCGTACGCGTGCGACCTTACCCGCTTCTCCTGCGAGGCGGGCGCTGACGCTATGCTCGTTGTAAGCCCCTACTACAACAAGGCGACCCAAAAGGGTCTTATCACCTCCTTTACCAAGATCGCGGACGAGAGCACGAAGCCGATAATCCTCTATAACGTTCCCTCGCGAACCGGTTGTAACATTATGCCTAAGACCGTAGCGGAGCTTGCAGAGCATCCGAACATCGTAGGTATCAAGGAGGCAAGCGGAAATATCTCGCAGATCGCCGAGACCCTTTCCTTAGTTAGAGGAAAGATAGACGTTTACTCGGGCAATGACGACCAGATCGTTCCCCTTCTCTCCCTCGGCGGCTCGGGTGTTATTTCCGTGCTTTCTAACGTTCTTCCCCGCAAGACCGTAGAGATGTGCGACAAGTTCTTCGCCGGCGACGTTATGGGTAGTGCAAAGATACAGCTCGACCTTATCGACCTTGTAAACGCACTCTTCTGTGAAGTTAACCCTATCCCCGTAAAGGCGGCGGTTTCTGCTATGGGATTTTGCGAAAACCACTTAAGACTTCCCTTGACCCCTATGGAAGCGGCAAACGAGGCAAAGCTTCTTGAGCTTATGAGAAAAGAGGGTCTTAAGGTTTAAATCAACCTAAAATGCACATAACACTTTGCATTTTACACACTTTTATATAACGAAAGACGAAAAAATGAAGATACTTATTCACGGAATTATGGGACATATGGGTCGCGAGGTCTTGAGGCTTTGCGAGTGCGGATACCACGGTGCGACCGGTGCTATCGGTGTTGACAGATCGGGTAAAATACCCGAGGTAGAGTGCTACACGAGCCTTGACGAGGCGACGGGCGCTGACGTTATAATCGACTTTTCGCACCACACGGCAATCAAAGATCTTTGCGCCTACGCTATAAAGACGAAAACCCCTCTTGTCGTTGCAACCACGGGACACGACGAGAGTGAGCTTGACGCGATCAGGGCGGCGGCAGAGGAGATACCCGTATTCTTCTCTGCAAATATGTCGCTCGGAGTTGCACTCTTGGTTGAGCTTGCAAAGACCGCGGCAAGGGCAATGCCCGACGCGGAGATAGAGATCATAGAAAAGCACCACAACAGAAAGCTTGACGCACCGAGCGGAACGGCACTTATGGTCGCAAACGAGATAAAGAAGGTAAGACCCAAATCTACCTTTACCCTCGGCAGAAGCGGTATGGCAAAGAGAGTGCCCGGCGAGATCGGCATCCACGCGATAAGAATGGGCAACATCGTTGGCGAGCACGAGGTCATAGTTGGCACCGACACGCAGACGATAACTCTAAAGCACGAGGCGCACAGCCGCGCACTTTTCGCAGAGGGCGCTATCGTAGCCGCAGAATTCCTCGTAAAGCAGCCTAAGGGCCTTTACGCAATGCAGGATATAATCAAATTTTAAGAGTAGGTTAAAGATGAACCGCAACGAATTTTCTCGCTATCTTATATGCGACAATATTGACGTCTCCGAGGACGGCCACCTCCTTTTTGCAGGGCGCGACACCACGGAAATGATTAAAAAATACGGCTCTCCGATGTTCCTTATGGACGAGGAGCGTATCCGTCATAACTGCCGCGTTTATAGGTCTGCGCTCGAGCGCAATTTCGGCTCTGACGCTATCGCGCTTTACGCAAGCAAGGCGGCATCCTTCAAGAGGATTTACGAGATCGTAGCCGAGGAGGGGCTTGGCTGTGACGTTGTTTCCTGCGGAGAGATATTTACCGCAACCCGCGCGGGCTTCCCTCTTTCAAGGGCGTATTTTCACAGCAACAACAAGACCGACGCAGACATCGAGTACGCAATCGACCACGGTGTCGGCTACTTAGTTTGTGATAACGAGGAGGAGGTCTATGCGATAAACAGGATCGCGGGCGAAAAGGGTATCCGTCAGAAGATCTTACTTAGACTTACCCCCGGAATAGACCCCCACACCTATGCGGCGGTTGCCACGGGAAAGGTTGACTCCAAATTCGGCTCTGCTATCGAAACGGGACAGGCAGAGGCGATCACCAGGATAGCGTTAGCGCAGAAAAATATTATTCTCTCGGGATTCCACTGCCACGTAGGCTCTCAGGTCTTTGACGCAGAGGTTTATTTAAGCTCCACCAAGATAATGCTTGATTTTCTAAAGCACGTCAAGAAGACCACAGGATACGAGGCTGACGAGCTTGACCTTGGCGGCGGCTTTGGCGTAAGATACGTCGAGGAGGATCCCACGCTTAACATCGGTGAGAAGATAGACGAGCTTGCCTCGTTTATAAAGAGATACGTAAGCGAGCTTGGCTTAAGGATGCCCGCAATACGTCTTGAGCCCGGAAGAAGCATTATTGCAGACACCTGCCTTACCCTTTACACGGTCGGCACGGTCAAGAGAATTCCCGGCTACAAGTCCTACGTTTCGGTTGACGGCGGAATGACCGATAACCCCCGCTTTGCGCTTTACGGATCACGCTATACCGTGCTTTCAGCAAACAAGGCGACCGAGAAATGCGACTTTGAATGCTCGGTCGTTGGTAGATGCTGCGAGAGCGGTGACATCATTCAGGAAAACGTTAAGCTTCCGTCAAGCATTACGCGCAACGACATAATTGCCGTGCTTACAACCGGTGCGTATAACTACTCTATGTCCTCAAATTACAACAGAATAGGCAGGCTTCCGATAGTTATGCTTAACCGCGACGGCGACTATCTCGCGGTAAGACGCGAGAGCCTTGAGGATATCGCGAGAAACGATATTTAACAGAAAAAAGCAAAAGAATGCCGCGGAATGTCAAGAGTTGTTGACATTCCGCGGCTTTTTATATAAAGTTTTAAATAAACTCAAGCATTCAAAATTATAAAAACTGTAATTGCTACGGCAAGAGAGAGCGTGCCGACGATTATAGTAATTATCGACTGCTTGCCGAATTTAGTATCCATAGGCTTGCCGTCAACGAGCTTTGCTCTTCGAAGCGCAACAGCAACGGGCTTGTAGATAAGCATAGCGATAGCGCCGTTCATAAGCGTTTTTGCGAAGTTAAACGGAAGAAGAACGGTCGGAAGCATCGAGATAACGACGCTTCTATCAACGCCCATATAAAACGGTGTGATAAGAATATTCATAAGCATCATTAGACCGGTAGTTACGGCGACCGAGGTAAACAGCCCTATAAGCGCACCGTTAAAGGTCCTCTTTTTCTTATAAATAAGCGAGGCTACGCCCGCAAATGCAGCCGATGAAACGAAGTTCATTATCGCACCGATAACGGCAGTATCGCTGATCGAGATCTCAAGGATCGAGATTATAAGCGACATAAGAACAGCGGCAACGGGGCCGTAAATGAAGGATGCAACTACAAGGACCGCGTCCTTTGCATCAAAGGTAAGGAATGAAACGGGGATCCTGAAAACCAAGGTAACGCCAAAGGCGAGTGCGGCAAAAACCGCAATTCCTACCAACTTTTTGGTATTGATTTTACTGTTATTCATAATTTTCCTTTCTCATCCGGACTTTACCGTCGGTCAGGGAATCTCACCCTATCGGGAGCATTTGCTCTTTGCAGACTATACTGCCGGTATGGAATTTCACCCTTTCTCAAAGAATATGTGTAATTTTAAAATTAAATGCAGGGGCTTTTGTTTTTTACGCAAAAATTTTCTCGCGTATTAAAAAGGTCGTTTTTTTAAGTCACGGGCAACACACAGAAAGATGTTGCTACCCTAAATGCTTATTTTAAAATTCCCCGACGCCATAAGGTGTCGGGGAATTTCTATTGATCAAAAAGATTTATATCTTATTAGATCAAATTAAGCCTGGATCTCGGAAACAACGCCCGAACCAACGGTTCTACCACCCTCACGGATAGCGAAACGAAGACCCTTCTCACAAGCGATAGGAGTGATAAGCTCAACGTTCATATCAACGTTATCGCCGGGACGGCACATCTCAACGTCAGCGGGAAGGTTGATGATACCGGTAACGTCGGTAGTTCTGAAGTAGAACTG
>JAFYRZ010000161.1 GCA_017546745.1 Clostridia bacterium | reverse complement strand
GGTCTGTTATCTTGTAGCTTCCTTGATCTGTTCGTCTTATTCAAAAATCAAAATAGGGACCTTTCCTCCTATTCTCTCCGCTTACGTTTCGCCGATTTTTAAGTCTGCGGTTATGATAAGCGCGACCTCCTTGGCGTTAAGATTCTTGAGTCTTAAGCGAGGAAGTCTTTCATCGAGCGTGTTTATTATTATATTTTCAGCATTTGTATATTTCGTTCTCAGCGCCATAGAGCTTTTGGTTGTCAGAAAAGGTATATTTAATCGTCAAATTGCACAAAAATGCACCATATGATTTGTTAAAAAACAACAAATTGATATTTTCGTCAATAAAATATTAGAACACCTATTGAAAATTTTTTATTTTATTGCTATAATATTAACGGAAATAATTTTTTTTGAAAGGATTACCAAAATGAATAAAACAGATCTTGTAAACATCGTTGCCCAGGAGGCAGAGCTTAAGAAGGGTCAGGCAGAGGCGGCTGTTAATGCTACCATCGCTGCAATTACCAACGCACTTAAGGACGGTGATAAGGTTCAGATCATCGGCTTCGGTACCTTCGAGGTTAAGGCTACCGCACAGAGAGAAGGAAGAAACCCCAAGACCGGTGAGGCTATCACCATCGACGCAGCTAAGCGCCCCACCTTCTCCGCTTCTAAGGTTCTTAAGGACGCTGTAAACGAGTAATTATGCGTCTTGATAAGTATCTTAAGGTTTCAAGGCTTATTAAAAGACGTACCGTTGCTAACGATGCGTGTGATGCTGAAAGAGTAAGTGTTAACGGCAGAGCGGCAAAGGCGTCTTATGACGTAAAGCTCGGTGACCTTATTACGGTAAGCTTCGGCTCTAAGTCTGTAACTGTAAAAGTGCTTGATATCCGTGAAACTACCAAAAAGACCGAGAGTGTCGGTATGTATGAGATAGTTTCTGAAAGCTGATCATAATTTTTATGCCTTGCGCATATTCTCCCTTAGGAGAGTATGCGCAATTTTTTTCTTTAGAAAGGATGAATTTATGTTTAACGAAGAGAAAATAAGTGATCAGACGATAATTATCAACGGACGCAAAGAGGTTTCTATCGACAAGGTGCTGCATATCGTAAGCTTTGATGAAGAATCACTCGTTATAGATACGGACGGGGGTCGTATAATTTTAGAGGGCGAGGAATTAAAGGTTATGAGTCTTGATAAGGAAAATGGGAAAATCTCGCTAACAGGCAGGATCGGCGGTGTTTTCTATTCCGAGGAGCGCCTATCCAAAAGAGGAATAGGTAAGATTTTTAAATGATTTATTTTTCTCTGAATGAGATTTTCAAAGCGGTTTTTGCTTTTATTATCTTAGGCCTCGTTTCTTCGTTTTTCTATTTTTTTCTTACTTTGTTAAAGAAAGAAAGCAGGTTAACCTTTCTTAGCCTTAAGAAACTTTTGCTATCCTCGCCAAGAGAGATAAGGTCGTGTGCTTATGAATATAAGCCTTCGTTACAACCCCCGCCCGGACATTTCTTTGATTTTTGTTTTACGCTTTTCATTGGTATCCTATATATTCTTTTCTCTTACGTTTTTGCTGATGGTTTATTTCGTCTTGCATATCTTTTAGTTTTCTCAATAAGCTTTGTTTTTACGAACAAGCTTTTATCAAAAATAGAGGAGCCGCTTGCATTAAGGTTATCAAAGCTCGTGACGAAATTTTTATACGTATTACTGGTTATCCTTTATCCTGTGCGCTGTATAGCATTTGCGGCTTTTAAGCTCCTTTTTGGAATAATTCGTAAGCTTACAGCATTCATCTGCAATATTTTAAAAAAATGTTAATAAAAGTGGGTTTTAGTAAGAATTAGTAGCACAATTTATATTGACACATAAATATAATTATGTTATAATTAAAATAAGTTAACAGGAGGTGTAACGTGGCAAACGAGCTTGGCAGATATTATTTCAATCAAGGTACGACGACGTATGCTTATTATTTTCTTGGATGCACCTTAAAACGTGTGTTCTCTAAATACCGTTATACCTTTAGGGTTTGGGCTCCAAACGCCTATTCGGTCAATTTGATTTCGGATTTTACTGACTGGTCATACGGTGCTCCGATGATACACACGGATGGCGGTATTTTTGAAATATCCCTCCTCCTTGACCATCATATAGAAAGACAAGCCTATAAATTCAGAGTAACCTCCGCTTCCGGAACCCACGATAAGGGTGACCCGTTTGCAAGGTTCTCTCGCGGTGGGGCAGACGGAGCTCCACTCGTATATACCGATAAGTCGTTTAAGTTCGAGGACGGTATATACCGCCGTCAGCTACGCAATAAATTTAATAAAATAGGCTATGATTATCCTATCAATATATACGAGGTACATCTCGGTAGCTTTTTGCGCCACGATGACGGAACGGTGCTTAGCTATCGCGAGATGGCTGACGTTCTTATCCCGTATGTAAAGTCTATGGGATATACGCATATCGAGCTTTTGCCGCTTGCGGAATTTCCGTTTGACGGCTCGTGGGGATATCAGGTCTGCGGCTTTTACGCACCCACGTCAAGGTACGGTGAGCCGAACGACTTTAAGTATTTCATAAATCTTGCCCATAAAATGGGCATCGGAATTATACTTGACTGGGTTCCCGCACACTTTCCGAAGGACGAATGGGGACTTTACGAGTTTGACGGCTCGCCGCTTTACGAGTACCAGGGACAGGACAGAATGGAGTCCGCGTCCTGGGGAACGAGGTTCTTTGATCTCGGGCGTGAGGAGGTGCAGAGCTTCCTTATATCAAACGCGCTCTTCTGGCTTCGCGAATATCATATAGACGGACTCCGCGTTGATGCCGTAGCCTCGATGCTTTATCTTGATTACGACAGGCTTCCCGGTGAGTGGATACCGAACGCAAATGGTGATAATATAAATCTTGAGGCGGTCGCCTTCTTTAAGAAGCTTTCCTCCTCGATAAAATCCGAGTTTCCCGAGTCGCTTCTTATAGCGGAGGAGTCCGGCTCCTACGGAGGAATTACCTCTGTAAACGGCAGATTCGGCCTTGGCTTTGATATGAAATGGAATATGGGATACGCGAACGATATCTATGATTATCTTTCCTGCGATCCCGCGCTACGTCACGGAAACCATAAGGCGCTGAATTTCCCGCTTATGTACGCCTTTAACGAGCGTTATTGTCTGCCGATATCACACGATGAGGTCGTGCACGGTAAAAAATCCTTCATCGACAAGATGTACGGTAACTATGAGGACAAGTTCTTGACCGCAAGGGCGGCGCTTCTTCTTATGTATTCCTATCCCGGTAAAAAGCTTACCTTTATGGGTACGGAGTACGCGCAGTTCCGCGAGTGGGATTTTGACGATTCGCTCGAATGGTTTATGACCGATTATCCCATTCACTCTGATTTTCGTCTTTACGTAAAATCCCTAAACGAGCTTTATCTTTCGAGGGACGAATTCTGGGATCTCGATTTCTCCCCGGACGGATTTGAGTGGATCTATCCCGACCTCGCAAACGAAAACCTCGTCGCATATAAACGAAAAAATAAGCGTGGGGAAGAGCTGATATTCGTTATTTCATTTAACGGCTCGGATATCTCTCTTGAAATTCCGGGCTTTGAAAACGATAAGCTTGAGGTTGTTTTTGAATCAACCCTTGGCGCGGCACAGGTCGATAAGACCACGCTTAAATTAAAAAGACTCTCGGGTACGGTTCTTCGCCTGACCGACGGGTCGGTTAAAATTAAAAGAAATAAATAAAATATAAACTCAGAAAGGAAACGGACTTTATG
>JAFYRZ010000013.1 GCA_017546745.1 Clostridia bacterium | reverse complement strand
TCGGACGGATTTAGTGAAAAGTGAAAAGGTAAAAATCTCCCCGAACTTCGTCCGAGGAGATTTTTGGCAGGGGTAGCTGGATTTGAACCAGCGAGTGAAGGAGTCAAAGTCCTTTGCCTTACCGCTTGGCGATACCCCTAAATTTTATCACTCTGCTATTATAGCATAAAAAAATATCGGTGTCAACAGGTTTTAGAGATTTGCCTTTGCAACTTGACAATAATATCCTTTGGTGTTATAATATTCACGTAAAATATTTAAAATCGGAGGCTCTTATGTTTCTTAACGAGGAGATGTATAAATATATAGACGAGCATAAGGACGAGGCTTACGAGCTTCTCCTGACACTCGCAAGGATCCCCGCACCCTCACACCATGAACAAAAGCGCGCAGAGTTTTGCCGCGATTGGCTTATAGCGCAGGGGGCGGAGGGCGTTTACATAGACGACGTGCTTAACGTTATCTATCCGGTTGGAGTGACCGAAAATGGCCCGCTTACCGTTTATATGGCGCATAGCGACGTAGTTTTTCCCGATACTGAGCCCTTGCCCCTTGAGGTGCGTGACGGCAGAATATACTGCCCCGGCGTTGGTGACGATACCGCAAACGTGGTGGCGCTGCTTATGGTAGCAAAATACGTTGCAGAGAAGAGAATAACCCCGAAGGATGGCGGCGTTTTGTTCATTGTCAACTCCTGCGAGGAGGGACTTGGAAACCTTAAGGGCTCGCGCAAGATCGTAGAGGACTTTGGCGCCAGAATGACCGAGTTTATAACGCTTGACGGATATCCCGACGAGATTGTTAACGGTGCGGTTGGCTCAAAGCGCTATCTTATAGAAATAGCCACCGAGGGCGGTCACTCCTACTGCCATTTCGGCAACCGTAACGCAATAGCCTATATGGCAAGCCTTATCTCGGATCTCTACGCTATCGAGATTCCTAAATTAGACGGCGTAAAAACCACCTACAACGTAGGCGAAATAAGCGGCGGCACGTCGGTAAACACTATCGCGCAGTATGCAAAAATGCTCTATGAATATAGGTCGAGCGATAAACGCGGAACCGAAATTATGGACGGCCACTTTGAGAAAATAATAACCAAATATCGCGATATGGGTATAGACGTTAAGGTCACCCTCGTCGGGGAGCGCCCCGCGATGGGCGAGGTAGATCCCGAGCGCGAGGAGAAGCTTTGTAAGCGCGCGGAGGCGGCAGTTGTTCGCCACTTTGGTGAAGCACCCGTATACGATTACGGCTCAACCGACTGTAACGTTCCTCTCTCGGTCGGCATTCCCGCAATATGCACCGGATGCTGCTTCGGTAAATACGTTCACACGCGTGAGGAGTACGTTGAGATAGATAGCCTCTATCCCGGTCTTAAGCTTGCGTTCGACCTCATTCTTTATCATTTTTGATTAAACAAAATAACAAAAGCGGACATTCTCTTGCGCAGAATGTCCGCTTTTGTTTACATAATCCTCATTTTTTCTTTTTAATATTAAGAAGCCTTACTATCGCAGGGCTGAATATCATATTGGACAAAAGCTCAAATACGAAGTTGAGTCCAACGAAAAATACGATAAGATAGCCGCCAACGCTCATTCCCTCACCGACAGCACCCGCAGATACCGTGTCGATAAAGAAGATAAGCGAGCCAAGGAGAAATATTCCCGTATTAACAACCGGGCATACGATAGCGCTCACGATCACCGCAGCGTAGCGGTTAAAGCGCTCAATGAGCTTGTAGGCATATCCTGCGAGAAGTCCCGAAAGAATGCCCTTTACCATAACCGTGATTATCGTTCCGGGAATAGAAAGACCGAGCCAGAAAGCAGCGTCTGCCGTAATAAAGAATACAGCACCTGCAACGCCGCCGAGCCACGCGCCCGAGGTCGGACCCAAAAGCGCCGCACCCAAAACAACGGGGATAAGCGTTAAGGATATAGAGGCAAGCCCGCCGATCTTTATAAAACCGCCAAAGTATGCAAGAAGTGCGACGAGCGCCGTGAGGAGCGCAAGCAACACCATTTTTTCGGTAGAAAATTTGTTTTTATTTGTCCTTTTCATTTCTCATTCCTCCCTTATCGTATGCTTTACAGCATTTCAAAAAGATTCTTTTTGTTTTTGATAATGCCCTCGCGACGAAGCTTTCCTATCTCTGCGGAAAGACCGCTTCTGTCAACCTCAAGATAATCGGCAAGCTCCTGACGGTCAAAGGGGATTTCAAAGCTGCTTTTACCTGTCTCCTTTGCCATATGGTTAAGGTAGGTCAAAAGCTTATCTCTCGTCGTCCTTTTTGCCGTAACGTCTATCTTTTTGTGAAAGACTATCGCCTTTTTCGCAACGTCGCGCATCATATTATAGATCATCTTTTGGTGATGCCCGCAAAAGCTTGCGCAGGGGGTAAGTATGTGGCGGCAGTTTATCAAAAGCACCTCACACGCCTCGTCTGCAATAACGTCGATTGGCAGATTGCTAACGCTTGCACAGGCAAACTCCTCCGCAAACATTTCCCCGGGGGATATTCTGCCTATCAGCGTGCGGTTGCCGTAATAATCGAGCTGAGATATATCTGCCTTGCCGGAAAGAAGGATTCCAACCTCCACCGCAGGCTCGCCCTCGCATAAAATATGCTCGTGCTTGTCAAAGTGTCGCCCCCTTGCACCAAGGCAGGCGAGCATTTTCGTAAGCTCGCCGTCGGAAATATCCTCAAATAAGGGGCATTTTTTTAAAATTTCAAGATATTTTTCCAATTTTTTACCTTTCGTTGAAAATTCAACATACATTACGATATAATTATACTATAATTTTCTTGAAAAATCAAGTTGAAAAATAAATTTTCAAAAACACCGTATTCTACACTGTAAAAACGGAAAATTTAATTAAACGAGAGGTGACGAAATGAAAATCTCAAATGACGTAAAATACGTCGGCGTAAACGATAAAAATATAGACCTTTTTGAAAGTCAGTATAGAGTGCCAAACGGTATAAGCTACAATTCTTACGTTATAATAGACGAGAGGATTGCCGTTCTCGATACCACAGATGCCGCCTTTGCTACCCCGTGGCTCGAAAACATAAAGAATACCCTCGATAACAGAAGCCCGGACTATCTTATAGTACAGCATATGGAGCCCGACCACTCGGCTAATATAAAAATATTCTTGGATACCTACCCCAAAGCCGTCGTCGTAGCCTCGGCAAAGGCGTTCTCGATGATGAAGGGCTTCTTCGGTACGGACTACCCCGATAGACGTATCGTCGTGTCGGACGGCTCGTCGCTCTCCCTCGGTAAGCATACCTTAAGCTTTATCACCGCCCCTATGGTGCATTGGCCCGAGGTCATCGTTACCTACGACAAGCAAAGCGGTATACTTTTCTCGGCAGATGCCTTCGGCAAATTCGGCGCGCTCGACGTGGACGAGGAGTGGGCAGACGAGGCGAGAAGATATTATATCGGCATCGTCGGAAAATACGGTGCGCAGGTAACGGCTCTTTTAAAGAATCTCGGCGGCTATGATATAAAGGCGATAGCACCCCTCCACGGTCCCGTCCTTTCGGAGGACCTTGACCGTTACATCGGGCTTTATTCAACCTGGGCGAGCTACGAGGCAGAGGAAGATGGCGTCGTTATCGCCTACACCTCGGTCTACG
Organism: Clostridia bacterium; assembly: GCA_017546745.1. Next base: position 4,286 of record JAFYRZ010000013.1, on the reverse strand, counting down.
GCAACACGAAAAAGGCGGCAGAGCTTCTTGAAAAATCCCTCCGAGATAAGGGAGTGCATGTCAGTGCCTTTGACCTTTCAAGGTGCGATATGTCCGAGGCAACGGCATCCGCATTCCGATATTCAAAGCTCGTCCTCGCAACCACGACCTATAACGCTGATATCTTCCCCCATATGCGCGAATTTATAAATCATCTTACCGAGCGCAACTACCAAAAAAGAACCGTAGGCATGATCGAAAACGGCACGTGGGCGCCCATGGCGGCAAGGGTTATGAGAGGGATGCTTGAGGGGTCGAGGGATATAGCCCTTACGAATACCACCGTAAGGATCCTCTCCTCCTTGAGTGATGAGAACGAAATGCAGATAGCTTCTCTTGCAAGCGAGCTTTGCCCGTGAGCAATCAAGCCCCATAAGAATAAAATTTTAAAAAATGTAAACAATTATTATAAATACGAACTGAAAAGGAGAACAAATATGAAATACGTATGTGACGTTTGCGGCTGGGAGTATGATGAAAATGAGGGCGCGCCCGATCAGGGAATTGCCCCCGGAACTAAGTTCTCAGACCTTCCCGAGGACTTTGAGTGCCCGCTTTGCGGCGTTGGTAAGGAAGAGTTTTCGAAGGCAGAATAAGCCACAAAAAATCACAAAAAAGAGAGCCTTGACAAGCGGTGAAACGCAAGTCTTGGCTCTCTCCTTTTATATTTCGCCCTCGATATCGGCCGAGGCTCCTGCCGCCTTAAGCGCCGCCTCTGCCTTCGCCTCGTCGTCGGTCTTTATGACCATAAAGGCCTTGCCGTGCGTTCTTCCGAGAAATGCGTACATATATTCAACGCTGACGCCCGCGGCGGAAACCACCTCAAGCACGGAAGCAAGACCGCCCGCCTGGTCGTCTATCGATACCGCAATTACTCTTGAGCTTTTTGAAATTATACCCATCTCGCGAAGAGTGAGCTGTGCCTTGTCGTTGTTGTCGGTTATAACGCGCAGAATACCGAAATCGGTCGTATCCGCTACCGAAAGCGCACGAAGATTTATACCGTTTTTACCAAGCGCGTCAACCACCGTGTGGAGTCTGCCGGGCTTGTTTTCTACGAAAATGGAAAGCTGGTTTATAAACATATCACTCTCTCCTTATATAAGCTTTCTTTTATCGATTACTCTCTTCGCCTTGCCCTCACTTCTCGTGATAGACTTCGGGTTAACGAGAGTTACCTTCGGGTTGATGCCAAGGGTCGCCTTAAGCTTATCGCTGATAAGCCTTGCGGTCCTTTCTATGTTCTTAACGTCGTCCGAGAAAAGCTCCTCGCTCATCTCGACAAGCACCTCGAAGGTGTCGGTATTGTTAACTCTGTCTACTATGATCTGATAGTTCGGAGTAACGCTCTTACCGATGTTAAGAAGAACCTCCTCGATCTGCGAGGGGAATACGTTAACGCCGCGAATGATAAGCATATCATCGGTCCTGCCCTGGGGCTTGTTCATTCTTACGTGCGTTCTTCCGCACTTACACGGCTCGTAATTTAATGAGCAGATGTCGCGCGTTCTGTATCTTATAAGAGGAAAGCCCTCCTTGGTGATGGTCGTGAAAACGAGCTCGCCCCACTCGCCCTCGGGCAAGACCGCGCCCGTGTCGGGGTCGATTATCTCGGGAATAAAGTGGTCCTCACAAACGTGCATACCGCACTGATACTCGCACTCGTAGGAAACTCCGGGACCCATGATCTCGGAAAGACCGTAGATGTCGTATGCCTTAAGACCGAGCTTTTCCTCGATCTTTCGTCTCATCTCCTCTGTCCAGGGCTCTGCGCCAAAGATGCCCGCCTTGAGCTTCAATTGATCCTTAACGCCCATCTCCTCGATGGTCTCGCCAAGGTACATCGCGTAGGAGGGGGTACAGCAAAGAACGGTAGAGCCGAAATCTATCATGGTCTGTATCTGCCTCGGTGTGTTACCTGCGGAGATCGGAATGGCGGTTGCGCCAAGCTTTACCGCACCGTCGTGCGCGCCAAAGCCTCCCGTGAAAAGACCGAGACCGTATCCCACGTGTACGAATGAATTTTCGTCTGCGCCTACCGCTACGAGCATTCTCGCAAAGCAGTTTGCCCAAAAGTCAAGATCGTTATCGGTATAGCCTACGACTATCTGCTTTCCCGTAGTTCCGCTCGATGCGTGAACGCGGCGGATATCCTTCATCGGCACGGCAAAAAGTCCGTAAGGGTAGTAGTCTCTGAGGTCCTGCTTGTAGGAGAATGGAAGCCTTGAGAGGTCCTCAACGCCGCGGATATCCTCGGGCTTAAGCCCCGCCTCGTCCATTCTCTTTCTGAAAAGCTCGACGCTCTCGTACATTCTTTTCACCTGCCAGATAAGCTTTTTGCTCTGGTGCTTTTTCAGCTCCTCACGGGGCATTGCCTCGTATTCGGGTTGCCACATCTTCATTTTTCTATCCTCTTTTAAATTAGCCTTTTAATTATACACCGTATCCGAGATCAAACGCCTTGCGGTTTGCCTCGAGAAATTTCTCGGGCACGGTAGCCTCAAGCGCCCTGACCCACGCGTCGTAGGGGATCTCGCTCGTTTTTGCCAAAACCCCGATAAGCGCGACGTTTACCGCCTTTATATTTCCCGCCCTCGTAGCAAGCGAAAGCGCGTCAACTACCGTAACGTCACACACCTCTCCGAGCTTTTTTGCGATATCCGTCGGATATTCTGCACCTCCGGTGATGACCGGCATCGGGTCTATCCTCTGGTCGTTAACGATGATCCTGCCGCCCTCCTTCAGATAGGGAAGCGCGCGATAAGCCTCAAGAAGCTCAAAGGCAAGAATTACGTCCGCCTCGCCCTTGTCAATGATGGGGGAATGCACCTTGTCACCGTACTTAACGTATGTAACGACGCTGCCGCCCCTCTGGCTCATTCCGTGCACCTCGGATACCTTAACGTCGTATCCCTCGCCGATAACGAGGTTGCCGAGTATACGGCTTGCAAGAAGCGTTCCTTGACCTCCAACTCCAACGATCATAATGTTTTTAGTCATTTGATCAGCCCTCCTTTTCGATTGCGCCAAACGGACAAACGCTCGTGCAAAGCGTGCATCCGTTGCAAAGGGTCGCGTCTATTACGACTCTTTCGCCCTTGATCGTAAGGGCGGGACAGCCAAGCTTCATACAGAGCTTGCAATTTCTGCATTTTTCGGCATTTATCTCGCAGCGTCCCTCATATTTTGCCGTCTTAAGAAGCGCGCAGGGGCGCTGTGCGATGATAACAGAGGGCGCATTTCTTTCGACCTCCGCCTTAACTATACGCTCGAAATTTTTAATATCAAACGGGTCTGCAACTACAACGTTTTCGATGCCGACCGCCTTGCAAAGCGTGATAAGGTTTACCTGCCTCGTCACCTCGCCCTTGATGGTGTAGCCGGTGGTGGGGTTATGCTGGTGACCCGTCATACCCGTGATAGAGTTGTCGAGAATTATGACCGTGTTGTTGCCCTTGTTGTATACGATATCGATAAGACCGGTAATTCCCGAGTGGATAAAGGTGGAGTCACCGATAACCGAAACGAGCTTTTTGTTGAACTCCTCGCCCCTTGCCTTTGCCATACCGTGTGCCGCACTTACTGCCGCACCCATACAGATGCAGGTATCGAGCGACGCGAGGGGTGCCGCCGCACCGAGTGTATAACAGCCGATGTCACCCGAAACCGTAAGTCCGAGCTTCTTTAAGACGTAGAAAACGCCTCTGTGAGGACAGCCCGCACACATAACGGGCGGACGTACGGGGATCACCTCGCCTGCCGATCTTGATGTCGGAGGGTCAATACCGAGAACGGCCTTTCTTATCATATTAGGCGTATATTCGCCAAGTAATGTAAACAATTCTTTGCCTTTTACGGCAATTCCGTTCGATTTACAGAAGCTTTCGATAAAAGGGTCAAGCTCCTCTATAACGTAAACCTCGTCGTAATTCTTCGCGAAATCCGCGATAAGCGAGGCAGATAGCGGGTATACCATACCGAGCTTTAGATAGTCAGCGCGCTCGCCAAGCGCCTCCCTTGCGTAGGTGTAAGCTATGCCCGCGGAGATAACTCCGATTTTAGAGCCGTTTTTTTCTACGGTGTTGATAGAGATATTCTTGGCAAGCTCGGTCAGTGCCGCCTGCCTATCCTCTACAACAACGTGGCGCTTTATCGCGTTCTGCGGCATCATTACGTACTTTGCGATATTCTTCTCGTAGGGTAAAAGCTCTCTTTCCTCGCGCTCCGAAAGTTCAACCAAGCTCTGG
>JAFYRZ010000160.1 GCA_017546745.1 Clostridia bacterium | reverse complement strand
GCCAAAGATTCGTTCGCAGAAAAGGCCGTCACGCTCTGCCTTGAGAGTACGGTAGTTAATGGTCTCTGCCTTAGTAACCTCACCGTGCGACCAAGAACGAATCAACTCGGGGGAGGCAAGACCTATCTTTATAGAATCAAACGTATTTTTATCCATAGTTTGAATTGTACCTTTCTCTTTCAAATTCGGCGAGGAGAGAGCCGAATGCTCTCTCAATCACGCCTGCATTATCTCAATTATTCCTCTTCACCGTCAAGGTCGTCGTAGCTCTCGTCGAATTCATAATCGTCATCGTAGAGCTCGTCGTCCTCGTCTGCATAATCGTCATCGAAATCCTCGTCCTCATCAGACTCGGTGTTCTCGTTCTGAGCATCAACGCTTCTCTCCACCTCTTCAATATTGTTGAAGGTGGGTGCATCGTCATCAACCATGCCGGAGATATCTACGCTCTCGCCGTTTTCGTCAAGAACACGGATATCAAGACAGAGAGCCTGAAGCTCCTTAACCATAACCTTAAAGGACTCGGGGATACCGGGAGTAGGAATATTCTGTCCCTTAACGATCGCCTCGTAAGTCTTGGTACGTCCTGTAATGTCGTCAGACTTAACGGTAAGTATTTCCTGAAGAGTGTAAGCTGCGCCGTACGCCTCAAGTGCCCAAACCTCCATCTCACCGAATCTCTGACCACCGAACTGAGCCTTTCCTCCGAGAGGCTGCTGAGTTACGAGCGAGTAAGGTCCGATCGAACGAGCGTGGATCTTATCGTCAACAAGGTGGTGGAGCTTGAGGTAGTACATTATACCTACGGTTACGGGGTTGTCAAAGGGATCTCCGGTACGACCGTCGTAAAGAGTTACCTTACCGTCGATTACCTTAAGAGTTTCCTTAGCCATAAGAGCGCGAAGCTTCTCATCGTCGTCTACTATAGACTGATCAACTCTCTGAAGGTCGGGCTTACCGTCCTCACGGATAACCTCCATGAATACGGCCTTACCTCTTACGCTCTCATTGGGACGGATGTCACGGGTGTACTTAGCCTCTCTGAGAAGCTCAAGTATGTCGGTTTCCTTAGCACCGTCGAATACGGGAGTCATTATCTTGATTCCGAGCTTACGGCAGGCAATACCGAGATGCACCTCAAGCACCTGACCGATGTTCATACGTGAAGGAACGCCCAGAGGGTTAAGAACGATATCAAGGGGAGTACCGTCTGCAAGGAAGGGCATATCCTCGGGAGGAAGTATTCTCGAAACGACACCCTTGTTACCGTGACGGCCTGCCATCTTATCTCCTACGGAGATCTTACGCTTCTGCGCAATGTATACGTGAACGACCTTGTTTACGCCGGGGGCAAGATCGTCGGAATTGTTTCTGTCGTAGATCTTTACGTCTACTACGATACCGTATTCGCCGTGACGCATTCTGAGGGAGGAGTCCTTAACCTCGCGCGCCTTTTCGCCGAATATCGCTCTGAGAAGTCTTTCCTCGGGAGTAAGCTCGGTCTCTCCCTTAGGAGTTACCTTACCAACGAGAATATCGCCGGCTCTTACCTCGGTACCGATTCTGATGATACCGTCCTGGTCAAGGTCCTTAAGAGCATCCTCGGATACGTTGGGAATTTCTCTGGTGATCTCCTGAGTTCCAAGCTTGGTATCACGAGCTTCTACGGTGTAGTTTTCAATGTGGATAGAGGTATACATATCCTCGCGAACGAGCTTCTCATTAAGAAGAACTGCGTCCTCGTAGTTGTAACCCTCCCAAGTCATAAATCCGATAAGAGCGTTCTTACCGAGAGAGATCTCACCGTTAGAGGTAGCGGGACCGTCGGCGATTACCTGGCCTGCAGTAACTCTGTCACCAACGCTAACGATAGGACGCTGGTTTACGCAGGTACCCTGGTTGCTTCTCTTAAACTTGATAAGGTGATAGGTATCCTTCTTGCCCGAGTCGTTGAGAATTACGATCTCTGAGCCTGCCGCACGCTCTACGGTACCCGCTTCTTTTGCAAGAACAACGGTTCCGGAGTCAACTGCAGCCTTATATTCCATACCGGTCGCAACGATGGGCGAGTCGGTGATCATAAGCGGAACTGCCTGCTTCTGCATGTTCGATCCCATGAGCGCACGGGTGTTGTCGTCGTTCTCAAGGAAAGGAATACAGCCGGCAGCTACGGAAACTGCCATCTGAGGGCATGCGTCCATAAGGTCAACCTGAGTAGGCTCAACCTCGATGAACTCGGTATTAAGTCTTGCGATAACCTTCTTGTTCTGGAAGAAGCCGTTCTCGTCAAGTCTTTCGTTTGCCTGAGCAACTATATGGTTATCTTCCTCGTCTGCGGTGAGGTAAAGAACCTGGTCGGTTACTCTACCGGTGGTCTTGTCAACGACTCTGAAGGGAGCCTTAAGGAAGCCGTACTCACTGATTCTTGCATAGGAAGCAAGGTAGGAGATAAGACCGATGTTAGGACCTTCGGGAGTTTCTACAGGACATATTCTACCGTAGTGAGTATAGTGAACGTCACGGACGTCAAAGGACGCTCTGTCTCTTGAAAGACCGCCGGGACCAAGCGCGGAAAGACGGCGCTTGTGGGTAAGCTCTGCAAGAGGGTTGTTCTGGTCCATGAACTGAGAAAGGGGAGATGAGCCGAAGAACTCGCGGATCGCGGTAGCAACGGGACGGGTGTTGATGATCGCCTCGGGGCGAAGATCGTCAACGTCGTGAACCGACATTCTCTCCTTTATTATCTTGTCCATCTTGGTCATACCGATTCTCATCTGGTTCTGAAGAAGCTCACCTACGCATCTGAGACGGCGGTTGCCAAGGTGGTCGATGTCATCGGTGGTGCCGATGCCGTGTGCTATGTTAAGAAGATAGTTTACGGTTGCAAAGATATCTTCCTTGGTTACGTGCTTGGGAGAAAGGAGTGCGATCTTCTCGGCAGCAGCCTTCTTGATAAAGGACTCTCTTGCCTCACCGCTAAGTCCCTCTGCATCTGCCGCGTCAATGATCTCAAGAAGAACGGAGTATCTTACCTTCTCGCCGGACTTAACGCCGCAGTCGGAAAGGTCATAGCCGAGAACAAGCTCGGGACGAACGGTGCCGTTAGAGAATACCTTAGCTACCTTTTCGTCAGCACCCTTTACGAGAACCTCGTTTACAAGGCTGTCCTCTATAGCGTCTGCGATCTCACGGTTGATGAAGGTTCCCTCTTCGCATACGATCTCACCCGAAACGGGGTTAACTACGGTAGCGGCAAGAGTAGTACCTACTATTCTCGCAGCAAGGGAAAGCTTCTTGTTGTACTTGTATCTACCAACGGGAGCAAGGTCATATCTCTTAGGATCGAAGAAGAGATTGTTGATGAGCTGCTCTGCACTCTCTACGAGAGGGGGCTCACCGGGACGCAGCTTCTTATAAACCTCCTTAAGAGCCTCATCACGGTATGAGGTCATGTTCTCTGCGGCAAGAGCGTTACACTCGTCCTTTGCCATAGTAGCAACGAGAATATCCTCGTCACCGAACATGGAAATAAGAGCCTCGTCGGAATCCTGACCCGGAGCTGAAAGCGCACGAACGAGCACGCTGATCGGAATCTTACGGGTTTTATCTATTTTTACGTAGAGAAGTCCTGCGGCATCGGTCTCATACTCGAGCCACGCTCCTCTGTAAGGAATGACGGTTGCGGCATAGTTATGCTTGCCCTGCTTGTCAATCTCGTCCGAATAGTATATACCGGGAGAACGAACGAGCTGAGATACGATTACTCTCTCCGCACCGTTGATAACGAATGTTCCGTTATCAGTCATAAGCGGGAAGTCGCACATGTAGACCTGTGCAGTCTTAAGCTCGCCTGTAGCCTTATTTACAAGACGTACACCTACCTTCATGTGAGCGTCGTAGGTTACAGTCCTGTCCTTACACTCCTCAACCGAGTATCTGGGGTTGGGGTCAAGCGTGTAATCGGTGAACTCGATGGAAAGATTTCCGGTGTAGTCCACAATAGGCGAAACGTCGCGAAGTACCTCGTTAAGACCCTCCTTGAGAAACCACTCGTAAGAGTCCTTCTGAACCTCGATAAGATTGGGCATATCGGTAGCCGCTTCAATCTTCGCAAAGCTCTGTCTTACGTTAGTGCCAAGCTTCTGGGGTTTAAGCATCATAAATAGAATCACTCCATTCCTGAAAATTTACAAATACGAATTTGATCAAGGCGAAAAAACATTCGTCAAAATCAACAAAATACGCCGATAATACGAGGAAAAACTTGGGTGTTTTTACTTTTCCTTCCTTAAAAAAGGGCAAAAATCCCCCATATTAAAAGCAATTATAATGCAGTATACTATTATAACATATATTTTCAATTTGTCAAGAGGTTTTCTAAAAATTTTTCTTCGATTTTTTCGTATCCGTCACACCGTTTTCTACCTTAATATTATAAAATACACGCTGCTTTTGAAAAAAGTTCATTTTTGCAATAAAAATACGCGCTCTTTCACCCCGCTTTTTCCAAAAGCGACAAAAAAAGACCACTCCGCACTAATGCAGCTTGGTCTTATTTGGTTATTTATCCGATTTCTCACTAAGCGGCATCACGCACGCTACCTCGCCATGAGCCACGATATAATGACATACCAGCCTTTTGTCAGCGGCAGACAGCATAAAATCAAGCTTCTGCGTAGTCAGCATATCCTCCTCGGACGCCCTTGCGCTTCCCCGCGGATGATTGTGAGCTATTATAACGCTTGTCGAATTGTGCTTTACCATTACCTCAAGCAACTTTCTCGGAAGTACCTCTGAAAAATTAACGGTCCCCTCAAGAAGAGTATGCACGGCAAGTATATGCCCCCTTGAATTAAGCGGAAGCGCAATTACCGTTTCACAAGGCTGATCAAAGTAGTATCCGATAAGAAACTCGTAAAGCTCCTGCTCGGTATGCTTTACTCCGAATTTAAACCTGTCGGTTATACGCCGCGAGTTTACCGAGGCAAGTATGCGTATCATATCGGCGCATCGCTCACCGCAAAGAGAGGCAAGCACCGAGCGATCGGTTTGAGCAAGCAGAGAAAAATCCGAGTAATTTTGACAGATAGCATCCGCCACGCCCTCGGCATCCGTTGTACAAAACGAGAGAAGGGAGGAAAGCTGAGATTTAAAATCAGACATTTAATCCCCTCCTTCAAAAAAAGGCGTTGTATGCCTTAAACTGTCCGAGTGAGAGTGAAAACTGCTTATTTATGCCCATATATC
>JAFYRZ010000159.1 GCA_017546745.1 Clostridia bacterium | reverse complement strand
CAGTATCTCTACCTTCTCGAACTACTCTAACGATGCTTCTGCAAACTCCACTACCGCAAATCACGACCTTTACTATCCCAAGAACGACTATACCTTTGCAAACTACAAGTACACCTATTGGGGCAGAACTCTTACCGACCTTGGTATGGATCTTTGCGTAAACAACTCCTGGAGCGGTGCAAGAACCTACGGCGGCTTCAGAACTGCTACCGATTATAACGACAGATTCGCATTCCGAGCAAACGAGCTTGACAGAGACGACGGAGCAACTCCCGACGTAATTCTCGTTTACCTCGGTATCAACGACGTTCTTAACGATATTCCTATGGGTGATCTCTACGCTATCCTTGAGGACGAGACCGATACGAGAAGCGACGACGCTAAGGTTGCAGAGTGGTTCGCTACCGTTCTTGCAAATGCGGGAAGCGCGCCTTATATGCCCAAGCTTGACGGAAATACCGCAGGCTATACCTCCTTCGAGCAGGCGTACGCTCTCGGTATCTACACAATGATGGAGAACTACCCCGCGGCAGAGGTTTACTGTCTCACCCTTCTTTTTAACTACCATAGCGGATTTAACGCAGAAAGGCTTGATATGGCAAACCGCTCGATCATGGCTATCGCTCACTACTTCGGAGCGACCGTCGTTGACCAGAACGGTGAATATAGCGAGCTTAACGCTGATAATATCCACTCCTACGGCTCTATCGTTACCGGCAGCAACGACTGTCTGCACCTTACCTCGAGAGGCCACGAGCTTATGGAGCGCACCATCGTTATGACTATGGCAAAGAAGAACGGCATTATATAATTTACTTAAACTTTTTCAGCGCAGAGGCTTTTTGTCCTCTGCGCTACATTTTCGGATGTAATTGGATTGACAAACGCGCGTAATTGTTGTATAATTATTACGTAGCGCGTGCGACGCGCTACAACAACAGATATTTGATGCGACCAAAGGGTCGCAGAAAGAGGATTTTTTATGAAATTAAGACTTATCGCATTGCTTCTTACTCTTGCAATGCTCCTTAGCCTTAGCCTTTCCCTTGTCAGCTGCGGCGACAATGGCAACGAGGGCGAAGACGATACCGGCGAGGTAGGCGGAGGCGGAAATGACGGCGGTAACACCGGAGGCGAAAACGACGGCGGTAACACCGGAGGTGAGGGTGATCCCGAGCCTGAGCCCGAGCCTGAGCCCGAGCCCCTTCCCGCTCACACTGTGGTAGAGAGCTATCTCCCTGCGAGCATATCCGAGGCGCTCTATTCAAACTTCCTTGAGAGAAACAGCAAAAACGGATACAGCGCGCTTATGAAGGCAAACGGCGCTTACGCGTATCTTGATACTGCGACTATCTCGGACTGCAAGATCGTTTCGATAACCATTCCCGTAATGAAGGTAACGAATGCGGTCGACGGTAAACATACGTTTACAATATTCAAGGTAAAAACCTCTGTAAAGGGACTTGTAAGCGATCCTGTTGCAACCTATAAGATATCTATCGATGCCGCTGATTACGGCTTATCCGCCACGGCGGTCAATAACGTTTACGCGGTAATAAACGTAAACCTTTTGGACTATAATATCGTTCTCGGCAAAAACGAGACGTTGGCATTCGTCGGAGAGGACGACACGTTGCTTCCCGCTTACATCAAGGACGGCGGAAATTATCCTATGGATAAGGCTATAAGAGCAAATATGCCCGAGGCGGCAGGCGCTTTCTTTATGGTTGGCGATACAACGAAGAGCTCTTACAGTGCAGTAAATTATTCGCTTTGCTTCAACCTTGAGCTTTTAAGGACATACGAGAATATTAACGTTTATAACGAAATGCTTGCTAAGGAAACTCAGTACAAGGCGGCTATCGAGGCGCTAAAGGCACTTTACACAGGCAAGAAGATATCTATTCTCGGCGACAGTATCTCGACCTACGCGGGTGTTTCTAACGATAAGAACGCAAACTCCACGACCTCGGGTCACGCGGTTTATTATCCCACCTACGACAACAGCTTTTCGAGCTATACCGAGACCTATTGGGGCAGGCTTATGACCGACCTCGGTATGGGCCTTTGCGTAAACAACTCCTGGGGTGGCGCAAGAGTTATGGGTAAGTCGGCTACTAACTATCTTGACAGAATGACCTACCGCGCGACCGAGCTTGATAGAGACGACGGCACACAGCCCGACGTAATTATCGCATATATGGGTATAAACGACATCAAGGATACGAGCATTTCTATCGGTACGCTTTACAACATCCTCGAGAACAAGGTCGATCAGAGAAGCGAGGAGGCGAGGGTCGCAGAGTGGTTTGCCGCAGTTCTTGCAAATGCGGGAAGCATACCCTACCAGAGGGGCAGCGACTACAACAATTTTGACGAGGCGTACGCTCTCGGTCTTTACACCATGCGTCAGAAGTACCCGAATGCGGAGATCTACTGTATGACCTACCTTTATAACCACTCGGGAGAGCACCAGCCGGTAAGAATCAACCAGGCTAACCGCGTTGTTAAGGCTATTGCTAACTATCTCGGCGTTACCGTCGTAGACCAGAGCGGTGAGTTTAGCGCTATCACGGGCGATAACGTTCACTGCTACGGTACTATCAACTCCGACCTCGACTGTATCCATCTTTCCGCGACCGGACATAAGAAGATGGAGGAGACCATTCTCTTGACCATGGCGAGAAAGAACGGTCTTATCTGATTCAAAGCTCCTAAAACACGAAAAGACTACCAAGCCGACGCGAAAAAATCGCGTCGGCTTTCTTTTATTTGTGCTTTCGCACGGCACCTTTTCACACCGCCCGCGCGTGTATCTTTTATTAAATCTCATAAATCAAGGCATATTGACATTTTTATATATTTATGGTAAAATGTATATTTGGAAAAATATTTAACGGACGCATTTTAGAAAAGAGAGGTATTGAATGTCTACTTTCAAGAATGAGATCGAGAGAAGGCGCACGTTTGCGATAATCTCCCACCCTGACGCAGGTAAGACCACCTTAACAGAAAAATTTCTTCTTTACGGAGGCGCGATACAGTCCGCGGGCTCTGTAAAGGGTAAGCAGAACGACCGCCACGCGGTCTCCGACTGGATGGAGCTTGAGAAGCAGAGAGGTATCTCCATCACCTCGTCGGTCCTTCAGTTTGAGTACGACGGATATTGCATAAATATACTTGATACCCCCGGACACCAGGACTTCTCGGAGGACACATACCGTACGCTTATGGCGGCGGACAGCGCGGTAATGGTCATAGACGCGGCAAAGGGTATCGAGCCGCAGACAAGAAAGCTCTTCAAGGTCTGCGCTATGAGAGATATTCCTATCTTCACCTTTATAAATAAGCTTGACCGTGAGGCAAGAGATCCCTTTGATCTTCTTGACGAGCTTGAAAAGGAGTTTGGCATAGGCACCTATCCTATGAACTGGCCTATCGGCTGCGGAATGAACTTCAAGGGCGTTTACGACAGAGAAAAGCGCGAGATACTCTCCTTTGGCGACTCTCATAGGGGCCGCGACAGGATAAGCGGCATCAAGTGCGATATTACCGATATTTTGAAGCTTGACGAGCTTATCGGAGAATACAGACGCGCGGAGCTTTGCGAGCAGATAGAGCTTCTTGACGGCGCTTGCTTCGACTTCGATCTTGAGGCGGTAAGACACGGAAAGCTCTCTCCCGTTTTCTTCGGCTCGGCTCTCAATAACTTCGGCATCGAGCCCTTCCTTGAGCATTTCCTTAAGATGACGACCTCGCCCCTGCCCCGTCGCGCAGGAGAGGATCTTATCGACCCGTTTGACGACGGCTTCAGCGCGTTCGTCTTTAAGATTCAGGCGAATATGAACAAGGCGCACCGCGACAGAATTGCGTTTATGCGTATCTGCTCGAGTAAGTTTACCCGCGGCGTGGATTACTACCACGTCCAGAGCGATAAGGCGTTCCGCCTCTCCCAGCCGCAGCAGATGATGGCGGACGAGCGCGCGGTAATAGACGAGGCGTACGCAGGTGATATCATCGGCGTTTTCGACCCCGGCATCTTCTCGATCGGTGACACGGTTTGCGAGAAGGGCAAAAAGATAAAATTCGAGGGAATTCCCACCTTTGCGCCCGAGCATTTCGCGCTCGTTGAGCAGGT
>JAFYRZ010000158.1 GCA_017546745.1 Clostridia bacterium | reverse complement strand
GGTATCTCGACGGTAGAGCCCGGCTTTATCTCTCCGCAGTCGATACACTTGACCGACTTCTGTCCTGCCTCTGTGCAGGTTGCTTCTCTATCGACCGTAGCCTCAAGAAGCCAGGTGTGCTGGTGTCCGCAGGAGGTGAATGCGAGTAAGCAAACGACCAGGGTAAGCGCGAGCGCAAGCACTAACGTAATTCTTTTCATAAGAATCTCCTTTTTTGGGGATTTCCCCTATAAACTTCGTCTTTAATTGTACTATAATGCGAAGAGAAAGTCAACATTTTTCAAAAAACAGTGAGAAACTTCGTCGTTTTATACAAATTGTGAACGGCTTTTTTGTGCAAACCGCTGAAATAAATTGACTTATGTATATACTATATTGACATTCCGCCCAAAGTAATATATAATTATGTTACCTAAAAACTTTAGATTTTAAAGTTCTTAAAAAATATATTTCGAGAAAGGAAAACGAAATGAAGAAAATTTTAGGTATTGTTCTTGCATTCGTAATGCTCGTTACGGTCCTTGCGATCATTCCCGCGGCTTCTGACGTGGCGCAGGAAGACGGCTATTACGTATATCTTGACGAGGGTATTACCTTTGTATACGTTGCGGGAGGTGAAGAATACGAATTCCCCGTTGCGGCAAAGGACCTCGGCGTAATTCCCAAGTTTGAGGATGGCTCGCCCGCTGACCGTTCGGTCGAGATGTATCTCAATGAATTGCTTGACAAGGGTCAGCCCAAGTTCCTTGAGGACCTTATGATAGCGCTCCTTAATTACGGTGCGGCGGCACAGCAGTATTTTGGCGCGGCAGGCACGCTCGTTGGTACTCCCGTTACCGATACTGCGGCTCTTGAGGGTGCAGACACTCCCGACATTGATGTAACCGACGGCGCAGGCATCTATATGGGTGCGTCCCTTCTTCTTACCGGAACTATTCAGCTCCGCTTCTACTTTAGTGGAACCGACGTTACCACAAACTACGGTAAGGCAATCAACCCCGATGGCAAGGCATACTCTTATATAGACGTTCCCGTAATGCCCTACGCTATGTCCGATAGCGTTACCGTTACCGTTGGTGATACCACCTCGGTTACCTACGCTCCTATCAACTACCTTAAGAATAAGGCGAGCGACCCCACGCTTTCTACCATGGTAGCAAGCATCTACGCTTACGGTGTAGCAGCTAAGGCGTATAAGGATCACAAGCACGACTTTACCTACGGCGATCCCATTATCATTGAGCCCACCTGTACTGAGACCGGTAGTAAGACCACAAAATGTTTTTGTGGTGAAACCAAGACCGAGGTTACCGAGGCTCTCGGACACAATCACGATAAGGCTAACGACGTTATTAAGCAGGCATATCCTTGCGTAGAGGGTACTAAAACGAACCCTTGTACCCGTTGCGACTACGTTAAGACCGAGAAAATCGACGCTACTCAGGCTCACGTGTTTGATTCGAATGCTACCGATGACGACTGGTTCATAACTAAGGTTAACAACGAGTACCACAAGACCGGTTATTGCGGCACTTGTAAGCTTATGCAGAGCCAGGGCGTTTACACTGATTATGACAGCAACGTAACAAATGCCAACACCTTGCTTTCTGCGGCAAGCAAAGCAGTCAGCGGATCTGCAACCGACATCGGAGGCACTAACTCGTTGGACAAGGATAAGACCAAAGCATATCCCAAGGCAGAACACCCGAGACTTCTTTTGGACAGTGCTACCGTTGACAGCATCAGAGATCAGATAAACGGCGGAGACGCGGAGCTTATCAAGATACTCGCAGATATCGCCGATAATGCTAACTTCTGGTATTATGAGATAAAGGATGATAAGGGTGAAGTAGTAGGAAAATACGATTCCAGCCGCAACAGCGCAAACCTTGGTACCTCGTCCAAACCCACTTACCAGGTTTTCAGCCCGACCGGAACGCACAACTACAACCCCCAGATACTTAACTCTATTATGGCTAAAGCGTTCCTTTACCTTTACACCGGTGTTGACCTTTATGCTAAAGAGGCAACTGCGAATATATTGGAATACGTTAACACCTTGTATTTGGACGAAGGTGTTGGCGACAACTGCCGTTATTGGGGCTACGCTATGTTCGCGGCGGCAATCGTTTACGACTGGTGTTATCACGGTATGACCGATACCGACAGAGATAATATCGTTAAGGCTGTTAGAACTATGGTTGGTACCCCATACTCAGAAGGATTTATGGGTTATGGTGCAGAGTACCGTATGGAGGTCGGCTTCCCGCCCGAGAAGCAGTATGCGGTTAGCGGACACGGATGTGAATATCAGATCCTTCGTGACTACCTTGCGTTCTCTCTTGCTATATACGGAGACAATAACGGAAAGTACAACGGCTGGTACGAGTACGTTGGCAACAGAGTTTATAACGAGTACGTTCCCGTAAGAAACAGCTTCTATGAAGCAGGAATGGTTCCCCAGGGCGTTTCGATTTACGTCGGAATAAGATTTACCTCCGACATTTGGAGCGCATGGCTTCTTCAGTCCTCGACAGGCACTAACCCCTACGTGAACCAGGATCAGGTTATCCGTTCTATATTCTCCCGTGTTGTAGACGGTCAGTACTACTTCTTTGACGAGGGTGACGACAAGCGTGAAATCTCCGCTTGGGGACAGGGCGAGCTTAACAGATTCGTCCTTGCGGCAAACATCTCGGCTTACCTCTATAACGACGAGACTGCGGCAGCCTGGGCAAGCGGTACCTGGAACGGTAATTATAGCAGCTGGGTATATAGCGATAACGTAAACGCTTTCCGTATTATCTACCGCTCTAATAACGATACCGTATCTAACACCGGCTCTCGCCATGAGGGACTTGACCTTATCTGCTACAACGGCGGATTTATGAACGAGATCGTAGCGCACAGCGGCTGGAGCTCAAGCGACGTATCCGTGCTTATGAAGATAGGCGGATATTCCGCAGGTAACCACGACCACGGTGATGCAGGCTCATTCCAGATCTACTATAAGGGTATACTCGCTGGTGATACCGGATTCTACAACAGCTACAACTCTACTCACCACAGCACCTACCACCAGGCGACCATAGCGCACAACTCTATCGTAGTCTACAGCGGTTCAACCTCATACGGTCAGAAGACTGGTATGGAAATCAGCGACGCTATGCCTAAATCCAGCTGGTTGAGCTCGAGCACAAAGACCGCGACCCTTACCGGCGTTTCCTACAAGTATGATGCAAGCGGAAAGAATCCCAGATACGCTTATATCGCAGGTGATATATCGCCTGCTTACAAGAGCAGTGCGAATGTTACGAAGGCAGACAGAAGAATGCTTTCTGTATTTAATACCGGCAACGCAGATGCTCCTATGTACTTCTTCGTATATGACCGTGTAACTACCAGCTCAAATCGCCAGGTGGCATTCCTTCTTCACACCGCGGCAGAGCCTACTATCTCGGGCAACACCGTAACCGTTGATGCCGGTGGTTACTACATAAGTAGCAAAACACCCCCGCAAGGAAAGCTCGTTCTTCAGAGTGTTATAGGCGGAACTATCGGAAAGATAGGCGGCACGAACAATAACTACGTCGTTAACGGCAGCCAGGTTGCAAGCAGCAAGAGCGACGAATACTGGGGCAGAGTTGAGATTAAGACCGCAAGTGCTAAAGACCACACTATGCTTAACGTAATGTACGTTACCGACAAGGGCAAGACCCTTTCTCTTCCCGCAACCGGATTCTCGGTTGGCAGCGTTGCAGACGGCGCAGCTATCGGTAACACCGTTGCAGTATTTATCAAGGATAGCACCAACTACTCGAGCAACCTTACCTTCACCGCACCCGATACCGGTGCCGGCACCAAGGTTAACTACTACGTAAGCGGTATGGCAGACGGCGATTGGACTATCACCTGCGGAAGCCAGACCATCTACGTACATCTTGACGCAGACGACGGCGGACTCCTTGTATTCAACACCTACGCAGGCAAGGAGGTCACCATTACCAGAGGTACCGGCTCTACCGGCGGCTCCTCTAGCGACAACGAGCTTCCTTGGGATGAGGCAAAATAATTTGCCAAAAGCTAAAAAAAGCCCTTCGGCTTGTTAATCTAAAAGAATAACCTATTCTTTTCTCTCCCTGCCACGCGGCAGGGAGAGATTTTTGTATAACGAAAACCACGCGTTCTAACCGATGCGAAAATAAAAAATAGAGGAAAAGATAAATTAAAAGGTGTGTTTGTAGGGACGCCTGTCCCTACAATAAAGCTCAAAGAAAACCCGTTTACGGGTAGCAATTAACAATTGCATGGCTGACAGGCCGTCAGGCGGAGCGCCTTTTTCCTTTCATTTATATATAAAAAAGGACGAAGAATTCGGGGGAATTCTTCGTCCGTAGCATTTTTGCGTGATCACTCTTGCCTAATCGAGGTGCACGGTCTTACCTGCGGGGATAATATACCTTTTCTCGCCGGGTAATTCAACGTAGATATCGGTAGACGTTGGGTTATATACCGTGTCGGCAAATACCGAGAACTCGAGGCGAGAAAATGCCGTCGCGTAGTCGTATATCTCAACGTTCGTCGCGTACCAAACGTC
The DNA here is from genome assembly GCA_017546745.1 of Clostridia bacterium. The sequence goes on along the minus strand of JAFYRZ010000158.1, from coordinate 177 downwards.
CTCTCTGCCGCCCATATATTCGCAGAACTCCTCGATGACGCTCCAGTTATCGTTGTTGTTAAACTCGTACGAGTGTCCCCAAAGGTAGAAGAGCCTTAAGCTCCTATTGGGGAAATAAGGGTATGGCGGTCTTTCAATAAAATCCCTCGCAAGCTCCATAAGACGGGGGTTGTTGTG
>JAFYRZ010000157.1 GCA_017546745.1 Clostridia bacterium | reverse complement strand
GTGCCGTCGTGCACACATCGGAATGTGATTCGCTCGATAACCGTTGCGATTACAAGGGCGAAAAGCTCTTTATCAAATATGACGTAGAGGGCGCGGAAAAAGAAGCCATTCTCGGATCGCTCAAGAGCATTCAAAACAACGAAACTGATCTGCTCGTCTCTCTCTATCACAAGAGCGAAGATCTCTTTTCCCTGCCACTGATGCTTCATGAGATGCTTCCCGATCACAAATTTTATCTGCGCAAGCACCCTTATATCCCCGCTTGGGACATCAACCTTTACATTGTAAAATAAGAAAAACCCGATAGATCTTTCTCTGTTGTTCTTAACGGAGAATTGTTAGGCACAAAAACTTCGGCAGAGAACTTGTTTTCTCTGCCGATTTGTGTTATAATGGGATAGGTGATGAAAATGGATAGTGGAAAAGAGTTACCGCAAAGAAAGCGTTTACGGTTAAAGAATTTCGATTACAGTACACCCGGGACATATTTTATAACGATATGCACGCATAACAGAAAATGTACGTTGTCCCGTGTTGTAGGGGCGATTCACGAATCGCCCGAAATAGAATTAACGGATTATGGAAAGATCACAGACGAAACCATACGGAACATTCCCGAACGGTATAAGGCAACAGTAGACCGATATGTGATTATGCCGAATCATATTCACCTAATCATTATAATAACCGATGACGAAGAATTACGGGCGATTCGTGAATCGCCCCTACGAGGTCGGTCCGTTATTTCAAAGGTAATTGGATACGTTAAAATGAATGCGTCTAAAGAGATACATGGTAAATATGATGATGCTGTGATATGGCAGAGAGGTTTTCACGATCACATCATTCGTGATCGGCGAGACTACGAAAAAATTGCTAAATATATTTATGAGAATCCGATAAGATGGCAATATGATTGTTTTTTTGCAGAAGAATAGGGGTATGGGCTTTGCCCGAAGCATTTGTAATACAAATGCGAAACTGGCGATAAAAAGCAAGCATCGATGAAAAGGAGCAACTTATGAATTTGCAGATTTATGAAAAAGATAAATTCGTCGAAATGGATTCTATGCACGATTCAATAGCAACAAACATTTCGATAAAAGATAAGACCTTGCTTATCACATACGACAATCTGAATGAGGGAGTAATAGGGCGAGATGGACTGCCTTATTATCAAAACCAAAAATTGACAATCGAATATGTGATAGATTCATACTGTGATGTGAAATTCTTTAGAAGAAACAAATACAAATATGTTAACTTATTAGAAGAAAACAATAAATTCTATAAGCTTATCAATGGTTGTTCATTTATGTCGTATAAGTACGCAATTGACAGCTTTGGAGAGATAATACTGTTTTTTAATATCCGAGAAAAAAACAAATATTGGTGCTTTGAGATCAGTATGGATGCAGAAAAAATTATATATCATTGGGAATAATGGTAAAACCCCGACAGACATTGAAAATCTGTCGGGGCTAATTATTTGTTTACTGCGGATCAAATAAGGTGAGTTGATTTAAGATTTCTCCGCTAAGGACATCATCCTTTTAGCAATCCTGCTTTATTTATTCCTCGATTACTATCGTAATATAGGTCTTGCTTCCGTAGTAGGAAAGGCTTTCGGTTGCATTAACTCCCTGCGACACAAGGGTTGAAATCGAGCGTGAAAGCCCGCTTTTAAATGATGCTATCGCATCGTTTGCGCGACCTCTTGTAAACTCACAGCGATACGCGTCCTCCTCAAACAAAAGGTCAACGAGAGCCTCGCTCTCCCTTACCGTCAGCCCCTCCGAGATGATTCTGTCAAGTGCCCTTGTGCGAAGAGCCTCGTCGCGCAGGCGCAAAACGGCACGCGCGTGCCGCTCTGATAGCCCCGCCTCGGAGATCCTCGCCATCATATCGGGCGAGAGGGAGAGAAGTCTTACCTTATTCGCAACGTAGGATTGGCTAACGCCAAGGCTCTTTGCCATATCCGCCTGCGTTATACCGCGCATCTTCATCATTCCCGCGATCGCCCTCGCTTCGTCAAACATATTCATAAGCCACCTCAAAGCATTTTAACCATATTTTACCATAATTAAAACGAGAATTTTGTCAATCCTTGCCCGAGTGTCGAAGCTTGCGAAATGTAAACGACCGTTCTCGTCAAGCAAAAAGAGGAATTGCTATTCGCAACTCCTCTTTTTTATATATTTTTATAAAGGCTGCTTGCTTATTTTAGCATAAGGTCTCGGATACGCCGCAGGCGTTTTCGTTGCCTTTTTAACTATGATAAGCGGATGGGAAAGCTCCTCGCCCTTGCCGGTGAGCTTGATCTCGCGGCATTCCTTAAGCGCGCCGCCAAGCATAGAGAAGGCCTTTTTGGACTCCTTAAGCTCAAACTCGGCGTTCTTGCCCTTCATAGCGATAAACTCGCCGCCGACCTTAACGTAAGGGAGACAAAGCTCGGCAAGTATGCGCATCGTAGCAACCGCACGCGCGGTAGCAACGTCAAATTTCTCGCGGTAGATAGGGTTCGTTCCACCGTCCTCCGCGCGCATAGTGACCGCCTTAACGTTCGTGAGCCCGAGGAGTCTTGCGCTTTCCTCGACGTATGCGACCCTCTTTGCCGTGGAGTCTATCGCGGTGATCTCAACGTCCTCGCGCAGAATAGCGACGGGCAGGGTAGGGAAGCCCGCCCCACAGCCAACGTCCGCGACCTTCGCGCCCTTCGGCAGTATTGCCGCAAGCGCGGCACAGTCCGCGTAGTGGTTAAGAATTATCTTGTCGGGCTCGGTTATTGCCGTAAGGTTATATTTCTCGTTTTCCTCAAGCATCCTTTTTGTAAGCGCCAAGAATTTCTCGCACTTCTCCATAGTAAGTGAGGGGAGCTTGTTCGCCTTAAAAACTCGCGTAAGCTCGGATATAAAGCCGTGTTCGTCAAGCATTTTAAATACCTCGCATTCTTTCTGTCTATATTTTACCTTTTTTTTCGTGACTTGTCAATAAAAAAGTAAAATTATATTGACAATCCTTAGGTTTGGTGGTATATTTATTTTAAAAGGAACGTCACCGTATGAAAAAGGAGAAAAAATGAAGAACGCGAATTTCCATATGGAAGAGATCGCCTGCTCGGTAGAGCGCGACGGTCTTAAGATGTACGATATAAAAAAGCACCCCGCCTTTCGTATATACGGCGTTTTTCACGACGGAGATGGGTATAGACGAATCCCTGCCGACGTTGCCGAAAATACTAATGACAGGGTCATACGGCTTTCTAAAAATACCGCCGGCGGAAGAGTCCGCTTTATGACCGATAGCCCCTATATCGTTATCCGTTCTGATTACGACCACTGCGGAGTTATGACGCATATGCCGGGGACGGGAGTTGGCGGCTTTGACGTTTATATATACGAGGACGGTAAGGAGATGTACGACAGCACCTTCCGCCCCTTTCTTCCCGAAAACTCTAAGGGCGGATATCAGGGCGCGCGCGATTTCCCCGACGCAACGCTCAGAGTTATCAATATAAATTTCCCCCTCTATAACCCCGTAGACGACCTTTTTATCGGTGTAAAGGAGGGCTCGACTCTACTCCCTGCTCCCGACTATAAAATAGAAAAGCCGATAGTATATTACGGCTCGTCTATAACACAGGGCGGCTGTGCGTCAAGACCCGGTATGGCATACGAGGCACTCGTTACCCGCCGCTTTGACGTAAACCATATTAACCTCGGCTTTGCCGGTGCGGCAAGGGCAGAGGACGCAATGATCGATTATATCGCAGGGCTTGATATGAGCATATTCGTTTATGACTACGACCATAACGCGCCTACCGTCGAGCATCTTGCGCAAACCCACGAGAAGGCGTTCAAGAAAATAAGGGAGGCGCACCCCAACGTACCCGTAATAATGATGTCCCGCCCGAAATTCAGAAAGACAGAGGACGAGGAAGAGCGCGCGAACATCATAAAAGCGACCTACGATAACGCGAAAGCGGCAGGGGATCTGAACGTTTACTTTATCGACGGCTCGGAGCTTTGCCCCGATAACGATACCACGGTAGACGATTGCCACCCCAACGATTACGGCTTTAAATGTATGGCAGACAGGCTCATACGTGAGCTTGAAGGAATAATTAAATAAATTTTTACCGCCCTGCAAAATAGGATTGCAGGGCGGTTT
>JAFYRZ010000156.1 GCA_017546745.1 Clostridia bacterium | reverse complement strand
GATGCCAAATGGCACCACGCGGCTCTAATTTTGTTTTTTACGAGGGGAAAAGCCCCCCGTTTTTAGCTTATCGGGTTCGGCGCAGCTTATCTCGCATGCAATTCAAAAGGTAACAGAATATGTCGTCTGTAAACGGACACAACAGAGAGAAGCAGCATCAAACATATTAGAAATATTAATTAATCATTGTTGTTATGTTATTCAACTTTTTTAATTACATCACATATTTTTGTATTAGGATAAAATCTAACAATATATGTTTCACCGATTTCGACATCTTTTACGTTTAAGATTATATACTCATCCTTTTCTATCAAGTAAAATTTGGGTTTTCTTTTTTCTTCTCTTCCACTTCCGTCATAATCAATGCGCGAAGCAGTAAATTCAACAACCTCGGCTTTTTCTTCTATGTAAGTGTTGTTGGATACATAATTATAATCTTTGCAGCACAACGTAAACACGCTTGCACATAATGCGATAAAAGCAGAGGTAAAACCCAAAGATATAATTAACAAAATTACTCCGTTTTTCTTACATAAGAATATGTTCTTAGCAAATATAAGTTCTAAAACAAACAGAAAAAAAATACAATCAATCCTATTAATGTTAAAAAAAATAACATCCAATAATCTCTTACCATTTTACCCTCCTGATAAATATGGATATAACGATCTAAATGTGGATCTATAGAAGCTTTTGCCAAAGTCCACCTTTAAATTCACTCCAAACATATCATATTGAAGAACATTATTCGATCCACCATATGTGGCCGTTCGCGTGACAACATCGTAAAAATATTTATCCCTGCAAAATGATCCGCCGCTCTGATTAAGTTTGTTTTTGCCTTATCAATACTTACAGATTGAAAATTTTCTTGATCTGCCTATTTGAATAATTCGCTACGTAAACGTATTTAGGATTGCCGTATTTCAAATTGATTTTTGCGTATTTATTAAACAGGTGCTTATAATGAACCTTAGTTTTCTTTTCTTCTTCCGTAAGCTTAACGATTTCTACGTCCTTTATTTCCGAAAAAAATACGTCTTGATTCCATCTGATATCAATATTGTTTGCCACCTCGCTCCAAGAGGCAGCAAAGGGAAAATAATGAAAATGTCTGAAATCGTCTTTGATTTCACAATATCTAAGCATCATACCGCCTCCGATTGGAAGCATAAATGTAATAGCAAAAGCAAGCACTAAATACCAATTTTCGTATATCCATTCACTCGTTCCTTTAGTGACTAACACAAATAGCAGTATAACAGCGCAAGCTATCATCGGAAAACAAATAATTGCAAACAGAAGCGCGTCGTAAAACGCTACAATTCGCTTTTTCATACTATATTTACCTACTTTCCTACTTTACAAGTTCATCAATTAAGCCTTGCTATTTTAGAACAATCCCTTTAAGATATTCCTTTAATTTTAAATATTCTTTGTAGAATATCTTAAATTGAATTTTTTTGCCGGAATTAAATTTAATTATAAATGAACCTGCTGCCTGTTGCTTGTAAACAAACGCTATCGGTAATGCATACCATTTACAAATATAATACTCACAAGAGCTTATTTGATCTATCAAATATTTGCGACCAAGAAAATTGATATCTTCGTTCGAAATAACAACCTCTTTTGCACTTTTCTTATTTAACAAAATACAAATAAGCAAAGAAATAACCATCAATAAAGTGTTGGCAATATACGCAAGAACTATCATTTTATAAACAATAGGTTCTTGGTTAACTATCAAGGAGATTATTAAAAATGCAGTTGCAAACGCATATCCAATATTAGGCAATAAAATCGCTCCAACAACAGATTCAAAAAAATTCAATTTAATTTTTATCATAAAGAGGGCACCTTTTAAAATATATTCTCAAAAGTATAATTGGGCAAATAATTTGCAACAAATCGACTAACAGGTCGCCCCACTCGGACGATGAATATCCGTAGGTATCTAAAATACGGCTTCCGCTCGGTGAAGCTCCCCAAAAACGTCCCTATTCCTTCGGAAACGACTTTTTAATTCAAGCCTTCCCTCAAATTTATTTTATCCTAAGCACTGCGGGTTTGTCAAGGGGATAATTCTAAAAAATTCGTTTTACCTAAAAGAGGTAGAAATCGCAAAAGATTTCTACCTCTTATGGTGCTTTAGGTTGCTCCTAAAGCAAGACTATTTATCAATATTTCTCAAGATCGACCGTTTCGCCCGCCTTAACGACGACGTCCTTGCCGTAGTAGCTGAGATAAACGTCGGTGACGGTGGGGTTATAGCATATCTCGCCGTTTGCAGAGTAGATAAGCGACTTAAACGCCCTTTCGTAGTCAAAGATCTGACCGTTTGTCGCGTACCAGACGGTGTCGGTGTCGGTAACTCTCTTTAAAAGCTCCTCCATAACCTGCCAGTTGCCGTTATCGTTAAACTCGTAGCTGTGACCCCAGACGTAGAACATAGACGGACCCTGTCGCCAAGCCTCCGCGAGGGGCTTCGTGTTCACGAACCTGTCGGCAAGCTCCATAAGATTGCCTGCATTGTGGTGGCAGGTTGCGGGGAGTCTCAGCCAATCGCGGGGCATCGAGAACTTACCTGTGGACTCAACCGTACGGCAGTAATTTATACCGCAAAGGCGGCACATATCAACGACCGTGTCGTTATAAAGACCGTAGGGGTACGCCATACCCTTTATTATAACGCCGAACATCTCCTCAAGAAGCTCTCTGTCGCGGATAATGCTTCTTATACCGAAGCCGGTGTCGTTGCTCGTAAGATTAAGGTGACCCATGGTGTGTGCCGCAACCTCGTTACCGCTGCCGAGATAAAGCTCGCGCGCCTCGGCGGCAACGTCGGCAAAATCGTCAGCGGCAAAGTTAAATCTGTGTGAATTGAGGTTAAAGGTACCGCGTACGCCGTACTTGGTCATCATCTCGATAAGGTTTCTGTCCCATACGGGCCCGTCGTCATAGCTTAAGGTAAAAGCCTTTGACAAAAACCCGGGGAATCTCATAAGCGGAAATCTTGCGCCACCCATTCCAAAACACTCCTTTTGCTAACTATTATTTACAAAATCAGTTGTTTATCTTAAAAACGATATCACCGTAGGTGGGCATAGGCCACTTATCCCTTGCGGTGAGGACCTCCATCGCGTCAACGACCGCGCGGAGCGCGTCCATCTTCGGATTTACGTGATTCTTATAGTAGTGTGCCGCCTCTTCGTCCTTGGTCTTTGATACCGCGCATCTCTCCGCGCTCTCGAGCGCAGAGTATGCAGAGTAGCAGTCCGCAAGGAGTGAGGAAAGCTTGTCGATAAGGTCACACTCACAGGAGGTGTCGATAGTCTTTATAGCCGCGCGCTTGATAACGACAGCGTCGGAAAGCTCCTTAACGTAGGAGGAAACCGCGGGGATGATATCCCTTATCGTCATCTCGAGCATGGTGCGCGCCTCGATATTCTTTATCTTACGATAGCTCTCGAAGAAGATCTCGCGGCGGGAGCGCATCTCCACCTCGCTCATTACGCCAAAGCCCGAGAAGAGCGCAATATTCTTCTCGTCGGTAAAATGATCGTACGCCTCGGGAGAGGTCTTAAAGGAGGAAAGTCCTCTTGCCTTTGCCTCCTCCTCCCATTCCTTCGAGTAGGAGTTGCCCGAGAAGAGAATCCTCTTATGCTCGGAGAAGGTGCGCGCAAGGAGCTTATCAACAGCCGCGCCGAAATCCGCAGCCCCCTCAAGCTCGTCTGCGAAGTCCTTAAAGGATTTTGCAACGGCGGTATTGAGAACGATGTTGGAAAGTGCTACGTTCTGCGACGAGCCGACCATTCTGAACTCAAACTTGTTACCGGTAAATGCAAAGGGCGAGGTCCTGTTTCTGTCCGAGGTGTCCTTCTTGAAGGAGGGCACGGTCGGAACACCGAGCGCCATATACTTGGTCGCCTCCTTGGAGTAGACCGAGCCGTCTATCAGAGAATCGATGATCCTCTCAAGCTCGTCGCCAAGGAAGATGGAGATAATTGCGGGGGGAGCCTCGTGACCGCCGAGACGGCAGTCGTTTCCTGCGGTTGCCGCAGAAATTCTGAGAAGATCCTGATAGTCGTCAACCGCCTTGATAACAGCGGCAAGCGTAAGGAGGAAAAGCTTGTTTTCCATAGGCTTCTTGCCGGGCTTTAAGAGGTTCGTGCCGGTATCCGTGCCGAGCGACCAGTTGTTATGCTTACCCGAGCCGTTTATGCCCTCAAAGGGCTTCTCCGCAAGAAGACACGCCATACCGTACTTCGGCGCGAGCTTCTTCATAAACTCCATAGTAAGCAGGTTCTGGTCGACCGCGATATTCGTGGTCGAGAAAATGGGAGCGAGCTCGTGCTGTGCGGGTGCCGCCTCGTTATGCTTTGTCTTTGAGGAGATGCCGAGCCTCCAGAGCGCGTGGTCAAGCTCGCGCATAAAGGCGTTTACCTTCTCGGGAAGAACACCGAAATAGTGGTCGTCAAGCTCCTGTCCCTTTACGGCAGGTGCGCCGAAAAGAGTTCTGCCGCAATAGAAAAGGTCGCGGCGCGCCTTGAAATCCCTCTCGTCGATAAGGAAATATTCCTGCTCCGCACCGACGGTGGTGGTAATTCTCGTCGTTGCGTTATCTCCGAAGAGGCGGAGAATTCTGAGTCCCTCGTTGTTGATCGCGTCCATCGAGCGAAGAAGAGGGGTCTTTGTATCAAGCGCCTCGCCCGTGTAGGAGCAGAACGCGGTGGGTATGTAAAGAGAGCCGTCCTTGATAAAGGCGTAGGACGCAGGGTCCCAAGCGGTATATCCCCTCGCCTCAAAGGTCGCGCGAAGCCCGCCCGAGGGGAAGGACGAGCCGTCTGCCTCACCCTTTATAAGCTCCTTGCCGGAGAACTCCATTATCGCCTTGCCGTGGCCGACGGGGGTAAGAAACGCGTCGTGCTTCTCCGCGGTAACGCCGGTAAGCGGCTGAAACCAGTGGGTAAAGTGGGTCGCGCCCTTCTCTATCGCCCAGTCCTTCATAGCGCCGGCAACGACGTCTGCAATAGATGCGTCTATCTCCTTACCGTTCGCCATAGTATTTATAAGCGACTTGTAGACCTCCTTGGGAAGTCTTTCTCTCATAACGTCCTCGCTGAAAACCATCGAGGCGAATATATCGGGTATACGTTCAATTCTTTCCATAAAGGACCGCCTTTCTGACGTAAAGAATACTTTAATAGAATAATTATACATTATACTTTACCCTTTGTCAAGGAAAACAATAGCAAAGTTATCAATTTTACGCACGGGCGCGCACTTTTGTGAAAAAGTGTTGACAAACCGAGGCACAAGGGGTATAATTTGTGTAACCATAGTTTTGGCAAAAATTTCAATCAAAGGTGATAAGCTATGAAATCGACAAATAACACGGTCTTTTCCCCCTCCGTATATTCCGAGGGGCGAGGCGAGCGTCTTAATTTTTTAAAAAAGGCGGTCCGCGAATTTAACACCTGCGACTTCGGCTCTCCCGAAACCGGCTGTACCCTTACCGTGGATTTCGGCACGGCGCCGAGAAACGGCAAGCCCGAGACCTATCCCAAGGCAGGCGCGCACCCGAGAGTGCTCTTTAATGCAGAGGATATTCCCGGCATCAAGGCGGCGATCGAGAAATACAGCGACGCGGCATTCGTTGAAAAATTCAAGGAGCTTCTTGACACCGAGATAGACGGCGTGCTTGGCGAGATGAGCCTCAACGCGCGCGGCTTCCATAATTGGGACGGAAATCTTCTTGCCAATATTCAGGCGCACGCGCTTGCATACGCCGTATGGGGCGACGAGTATTTCGGATACAGCGCGATATACGCTATGAAAAACTATCTTCTCACCCTTGACGTTGACTACATAAAGAGCGACCAGTGTCGCGAGTTCGGTATGGTAATGTATATCGCGGCTTGCGTTTACGACTGGTGCTATCCCCTCCTTTCGGACGAGGATAAGATACAGATCCCTCTCGGCATCGAGCATAGACTCTGCCGCGGTACGGTAAAAAATACCCATAAGGGTATTCTCTCGACCTCCTACCCCGTTAAGATGGAGATGGGCTTCCCCCCGAGAAATCAGGCGGCGCTCGTCGGCCACGGCTCGGAGTATCAGCTTCAGCGCGACTTCCTCGCTATTGCTATCGCGGTATGCGACGAGCTTCCCTCCTGGTACGAGTTCATCGGCGGAAGATTCTTTAACGAGTACGTAAGACCGAGAAGAATATACTACGAGGCAGGCCTTTATCCGCAGGGCATGTCGGTCTACGCACCCCACCGCTTTGGCGGTGACTGCTGCGGTGCGGCACTTATCCAGGCGGCGACAGGCGTCTCCCCTTACAGCGAGGATATGGCGACCGCCCTCTTCTCGTTCGTATGTAACGAGACCTCTACCTTTAATATGTTCTCGACCGGTGACGGCTCAAGAAACGTTATTCCCAAGATACAGATCACCGAGCATGCGCTTAAGGTCTCGCACATTCTCTATAACACCCACTCCGCACCCCTTCTTCGCCTTATCGTTAAGAAGCTCGCCTCCCCCGACGCATTCTGCGGTGCGGGCGTTACCTCAATAACCGCCCCCGAGGCGCTTATCTACTTTTCAAGAGAGGTCGAGGAGCTTCCCGGTGACTATCGCGACTATCTTCCCTGCATCTGGTATAACGGCGGCTACGTCGGACAGTATATTTCAAGAAGCGAGTGGGGAGATAACGCCGCGGTCACTATGATGCGCGTAGGCGAGATGGGCACGGCAAACCACGACCACGAGGATGCCGGCACGTTCCAGCTTCACTACAAGGGTGTGACCTCGGGCGCATCGGGCGGCTACGGCACCTACGGCTCTACTCACTTTAAGCACTACCACCAGGCAACCGTCAGCAAAAACGGACTTCTTATCTTCGACCCGAAGCTCGTTGAAGCACCTATCCTTAAGCTTGACGATAGCGGCAACCCCGTAATCGACTCCTACGGAAACGTAGGCTACCATAACAGAGACGAGGTGTTCTACTCGGGCGGACAAAGGACCGAGAGAATGGAGCCGGCAAGCCTTGCGGTATGGCAGAGCGGACGATATAACCGCGCGGTAGTTACCGGCAAAGCCGACAAATATATGCCCGACGGCAAGACCCTCGTTTTCACCTATATTGCCTCGGATATTACCAAGGCTTATCAGTTCACCCAGGCGTCCTACGTCGGCAGAGCGATGATGACCCTCTTTACGGGTGACGAAAAATACCCGATGGCGCTCTTCGTTCACGATAAGATAATCAACGCAAAAGCAGGACTTGTTGACAAATTCCTGCTTCAGATAAACGGTGAGGAGGCTCCCGTGATCGACGAGGCGGCAGCCACCGTTACCGCTGTGGGCGGCGACGGCAAGCTCGTGCTTAAAAACCTCGTCGGTGCTGAAAAGATCGAGGGTGTCGGCGGTGGATACGAGCATAACTATGTCATCAACGGCATCAACTGCCAGGACAACAGCTTCAAGCCCCAGAATTCTTGGGGCAGAGTTGAAATTTCCGCCTTTGCAAGCAACCCCATCTCCTGGAAGAATAACAAAAAGATGCTTAACGCCATCTACGTTACCGACAGGGATAACGACACAAGCCCCACGCTCGAGAGCATCAGCGCCTACAACGCAGGCGACGTCGCATACGACGGCGTAAGATTCTTAAACAGCGTCGCGCTCTTCGCAGACGATATCGAGAGGGTCGCCTACGGCGCAAGCTTCACCGTCCCCGGTGAGGGCGAGGCTACCTGCTACGTGACCGGGCTTCTCGAGGGAGATTGGCGAGTCAGGTTCGACGGCTTCGACGAGGTATTTACCGTAGCCGAGAGCGAGGGTGTCCTCTCCTTCACCGCCCCCGCAGGCAAGAAGATCACCTTTGGCATGGTGTAAGTTGAAAAAATCAGACGATACTATCGACAGAGGCTGCGTCATTTAGGCGCAACCGAACAAAAAACGGTAGGAGTGCAAAATTCTGCGCTCCTACCGCTCTATATAATCTAAATTGGGGAAAATTGAGGTTGAAAACCTGCGGTTTTCTCCATTTTTATTGAGTTTTTTGTTC
>JAFYRZ010000012.1 GCA_017546745.1 Clostridia bacterium | reverse complement strand
TTTTAATATTTTCACTCGTTAGCTGTATGGGCAGGGGCGGTGAGGATATATCCGTGCTTTATTACACGTTCTCCGACACCTATATTTCCTCGGTAAGAGGTGCGCTTGACAAGGCGTTAAAGACTGCGGGAATCGGCTACCATAACTACGATGCAAACGGAAACCAAACGACGCAGACAGAGCAGGTTGATACCGCTATTGCAAAGGGAACGAAGATCCTGCTTGTTAATATCGTTGACACAGGCTCCGACGATGCCGCGCGTGCGATAGTTGAAAAGGCAATGAGTGCGAGCGTGCCGGTCATTTTCTTTAACCGCTCTGTAAGCAGTACCGTGCTTGACAGCTACGACAAGTGCTATTTCGTCGGTACGGATTATGAGGAGGCAGGAAAGCTTCAGGGTGAGATGATAGCAGAATATCTTCTTGAAAAATACTCTGAATACGATATAAACGGCGACGGTGTCATAAGCTACGTTCTCTTCAAAGGTCAGCAGGGTAACAGCGAGGCAGAGGCAAGAACGAGATATTCTGTCGAGGTCTGTAACAGAATCCTTAATGAAAAGGGAAAGCCCGCGCTTAGGTTTTACGACAAATCAAACTCCAACGGATATCTCGTTGACCAGGACGGAACCTGGTCAAGCGGCGCGGCAAACAACTATATGAAAACTATTCTTTCAGGCTATAACGAGACATCCGGAAATATGGTAGAGCTTGTTATTGCAAACAATGACGAGATGGCTCTCGGCGCAATTTCAGCTCTCACAGAAAACGGATATAACACAAAGGACGCAAGGCACATTCCCGTTTTCGGAGTTGATGCGACCGATTCCGCAAGGGCGAAGATAAAGGACGGTAGTATGGCGGGAACTATCAAGCAGGACGGCGAGGGTATGGCAAAGGCGATTTCCGATATTGCACAAAACCTCCTTTCCTCAAAGGGAGCTATGACTAATATAGATAACGCGCTTATCGTGAACGAGAAAAGAATAAATATCCCCTATGCCGTTTATACGGGAAAGGACGAGTAATGAACGTGCTTCTTGAAATGCGGGGAATACGCAAGGAATTCCCCGGCGTTGTAGCACTAAAGAACGTATCCCTTAAGGTAGAGCGTGGCACGGTCCACGCTCTTATGGGTGAGAACGGTGCGGGAAAATCCACGCTTATGAAATGCCTCTTCGGTGTTTACAGTAAGGATCAAGGAAGCATTCTTATCGAGGGAAAAGAGGTGGAGTTCAAGAGTGCCGCCGACGCTCTCAGAAATGGGATGGCTATGGTCCACCAAGAGCTTTCCCAGGCGCTGAAGCTTACTGTAAGCGAGAATATATGGCTCGGGCGCTTTCCTATGGTAGCAAAGGCTCTCCCGTTTATAAATACGGCTGAAATGCGAAGACGCACCCTCGCACTTTTTTCTCAGCTTGATATTAAGATCGACCCGGACGTTAAAATGGAAAGGCTCTCTGTTTCAGAAAGACAGATGGTTGAGATCGCAAAGGCGGTTTCCTACGACGCAAAAATTATAGTATTCGACGAGCCGACCTCATCTCTTACGACCGAGGAGGCAGAAAAACTATTTAAAATTATAAATGATCTTAAAGCAAAAGGCTGCGGTATAATTTATATTTCCCACAAAATGCAGGAGATACTCGAGATATCCGACGCGGTATCGGTAATGCGCGACGGTGAGTTTATAACGACCGAGCCTGCCGCAGAAATGTCAACCGAGAAAATAATCACGCTTATGGTTGGGCGAGAGCTAAACGAGGTTTATCCGAAAAGAGAAAGCAAAATAGGCGAGGTCATTCTCTCCTGCGAGGAATTGACCCTTAAATACAAGCGTCTGCTCGGGGCAAGCCTTAAGCTGCGTGCAGGAGAGATTTTAGGTATAGCGGGGCTTGACGGCTCGGGCAGGACCGAGCTTTTATGCGCGATCTTCGGTATTTATAAGCGCGACGGGGGTAGGATCTTTCTTGACGGCAAGGAGATATTTAATAGAACGCCGAGAGAGGCTATAAAAAACGGCTTTGCACTGATAACCGAGGAAAGGCGCGCAAGCGGTATCTTCGGTATTCTCGACATAGTAGAAAACACGACCGTATCAAGCCTTGATAGGTACAAAAGATATAAGATCATATCCGAGGGAAAAAGACGAGATGCAACCGACGGGTATATAAGCAAAATGCGGATAAAAACGGCGTCACGAACAACCAGGATAAGTGCGCTTTCCGGTGGAAACCAGCAAAAGGTCATTCTCTCCCGTTGGCTTCTTACAGAGCCGAGGATTTTGCTTCTCGACGAGCCTACGCGCGGAATTGACGTTGGAGCAAAATACGAGATCTACGCTATACTTAACGATCTTGTAGCTCAGGGCAAGAGTATTATCGTGGTTTCAAGCGAGATGGCAGAGCTTCTCGGTATTTGTGACCGCATATTGGTTATGAGCGGCGGCAAAGTTGCAGGCGAGGTAAACGCAAAAACTACAACCCAAAACGAAATTATGACACTTGCATCAAAATATGTATAAACCTACGAATATGTAACGATTTGTTTACATCTTCTGTTGAAGGAGATTATATGTCTAAAAACGATACGAAAAAAGACGGTTTTTTCAGAAAGATAATAAATAGCACAAAGGAAAGAGTTGTCGGTAAACAAAGATCGATCAAGGACTTTCTTTCTGCCCCGGGAGAAGAAAAAATAAAGCTCTTGCGTACCTTTCTGATTGATAACGCAATGTTTATTCTGATAGGCATCTCGGTCTTTACTATCGCTATACTTGAGCCGAGGTTTTTATCGCTCGCCTCTATCGTAAATATCATATCCCTGACCGCGGCAAGACTGCCGATCGCTCTTGGAATCGGCGGAACCATCGTTCTTACCGGTACGGATATTTCCGCAGGCCGTGTCGTTGGTCTTACCGCTTGTATTTCCGCGGCGCTCCTGCAGCTTACCGGCTACGCAAGCAAGCTCTTCCCCGCCCTAAAAACTCTTCCCATACCGATAGTTTTATTGGCGGTCATTTTGGTGGGTGCTCTGATCGGTCTTGTTAACGGATTTTTTGTTGCGAAATTCAAGCTCCACCCATTTATCGTTACACTATCAACTCAGCTTGCAGTTTTCGGACTTATCCTGCTCTTTCGTCAGCTTGGAAATAACGGCGGCAGCACGCTTTCGGGTCTTTCGCCTACCTATACGAGCTTCGTATCTGGTGCGCTTTTCAGAATTGGCGGTGTTGCAGTTCCGAGATACGTTCTTTATTCAGCGATAATAACCGTTATCGTTTGGATAATGTGGAACAAGACCACCTTTGGTAAAAATATGTTTGCAGTTGGGTCAAACGAGGATGCGGCAAACGTTTCGGGCGTTAACGTTTTTAAGACTATACTTCTCGTTTTTGCCTTTGCCGGAGCGATGTACGGAATTACCGGCTTTATCGAGGGCGCGAGGATAGGCTCTGCGGCATCATACACAGGGCTAAACTACGAGAGCGACGCCATTGCCGCATGCGTTATCGGTGGCGTATCCTTCGTTGGCGGTACAGGAAAGGTCGGCGGTGTTGTTATCGGAGTTCTGCTTTTACAAATCATTTTCGTCGGCTTAAATTTCCTCTCTATCGACCAAAATCTCCTTTATATAATAAAGGGTCTTATCATACTTCTTGCCTGCGCCATAGATATGCGTAAGTACCTCGTAAAAAGATAATCTATTATCCTCCGACCTGCCTTTTTGGGCGGTTGGGGGATATTTTTCTTTTTTCCCCTTTACATTTATAAAAATTTATGATATTCTTAAAAAAAGAGATTTTTGTGAAACCTTTTAAAAAATATTTCGTCCTTATGTATGACGGATAGGAAGGGGCGTGACAAATTGGATGACAAAAGAATAATAGATCTGTATTTTGATCGCGACGAACGTGCTATTGAGGAGTCCTGTATAAAATACGGTGCATACTGCGGTAGGGTCGCGATCAACATACTTTCCGACCCGTATGAAACGGAGGAATGTCTTAACGATACCTGGCTTCGCGCATGGAATACGATTCCGCCCACTATCCCGGATATTCTGCGTAGCTTTTTCGCAAGGATAACGAGAAATCTCGCCATAGACAGAGTGCGAAAAAGGCAGGCCGACAAAAGGCTATCGGGCGAGTATCTTTGCAGCCTTGACGAGCTTTCGGAGTGCGTCAGCGGTGAGCCGACAAGCCTTGAGCCGGAGGAGATCGGGCGAATTATAAGCGATTTTCTTTCGGAGGAAAAGGCGGAGTGTAGGCGTATTTTCGTTCTTCGCTATTTCTATTCGGAAAGCCTTGTGAGTATCGCAAAAAGGTGCGGTGAGAGCGTCGGAAAGATAAAATCCACGCTTTTCAGAATGCGCGCAAGATTAAAGGAAAGACTTATCAGGGAGGAGGTATATTTATGACAAAGGAAGAGCTTAGCCTGGCGATATCCTACATAGACGACGCTTTAATAAGCGAGGCATATGAAAAAAAGACGAAAGGACGCTCGTTTTACGTAAAATTTGCGGCGCTTGCGGCATCGCTGTTTCTTGTAGTCGGATTATCCATACCTCTTATTCCTATGCTGATGCGGGGCGGTGTCGGAGGAGATGCCGGCGAGAATGACGCGCTTGAGGGTGAAAATGACGGAAGCGGAGGCAACGATTATGAACAGGGGCCCGATAAAATATACCTTCCCGGCAGCACCGCAGAGGGAGCAATAGGTAAAATTGAATTTATAAGCGTTACGGGAAGCGAGATGACCGTTCGTTATGAAAAGCGGAGCGCGGGTTATACTCATTTCTATCTTGATTGCACCGTTGAGATCGGCGGCGAGGAAAAGCGCTACGTCGCAACCTCGGATGCTTTTTACAATTACGGGGCAGACGGCTACGACGGAATACTGCTTGACAAAATA
>JAFYRZ010000155.1 GCA_017546745.1 Clostridia bacterium | reverse complement strand
GTCTATTATATCAAATAAAAACTAAATTGTCAATACCTTTTTTGAAAAAAATTTCACTTTTTTGAATTATTGTGCATTTGTTACAGAATAATCTTATAAACGGAGGTTTTTTATGGCATCAATCCTAATAAGAACTATAATTATATATATACTTCTTACCACGGCTCTGAAAATAATGGGCAAAAGACAGATAGGTGAGCTTGACGTAGGCGAGCTTATAACTACCCTTTTAATTTCCGAGCTTGCTACAATCCCGATAGACGACCCCGACCTACCGCTTCTCAACGCGGTCTTACCGATTCTTTTGATCTTCTCGCTTGAGATAATAATATCATCGCTTAAAAACAGAAGCGAGAGGCTGAAGCGTCTTCTTGAAAGCTCACCCGTCTATATAATATATAAAGGAAAGCTTTCCGAAAGGGCGCTTGTAGAAAACCGCCTTTCTCTAAACGAGCTTTTGTGTGAGCTTAGACTTTTGAACGTCGGAGATATCGGAGAGGTCGAATACGCGATACTCGAGCAAAACGGAAAAATTTCCGTTTTTAAAAAATCCGACGGCGCTATCTCTCACTCTCTTATTATCGACACCGTGATACTTAAGGACAACCTAAAAAGGCTCGGCTTATCCGACGAGTGGGTAAAAAAGCAGCTTAAGGAGCGCGGAGCTAAGATCGGGGAGATACTCCTTTTGACGCTCAGCGACGACGGCAGCATCAGCCTAATAAAAAAGGAGAAAAATGAGTAGTATAAAAATTTCCTATATCGTTCTTATTTTATGCATTTGCTTCGTAATCGGTAACGGCTTTTACCTGAATTATATCACCGACGAGCTTTACGATAGAGCCGAGGGGATCACGATTGATGCCATAGATGCAAGGGAGCAAGCCGAGGAGCTGTACGGCTTTTTCGAGAAGCACCAAAGACTGATAAGCATAACCGTAAGCCACGACGACTTAAGAGATATCGACGACGAAATGTGCGAGCTTATCGGTGCGCTTACGGTAGAGGATACCGAGGGGGCGCAGATAACAAAAAGCCGCTTATGCGGATCTCTCCGACATTTAAAGCGACTTTCCGGTTTAAATATTGACAGTATTATCTGAATTCGGTCATATCGGTGCGATACGCCGCCTCGCGAGTGACGGAATACCACTCCGCAGTAAGATCCTCGGAGGAAAGAATTCCGCAGCCCTGACGAAGAGCCTTTATAACAAGCTCGGGATTGAGATACGCATCAGCCGACGAGGATAAGACCATCGAAAGCTTGATAATTCCGTCCTCGATGTCAAGCGCGTATTCCTTTATCATAGGCTTGATATCAGCAGTGATCTCGCCCTTTTTACTCTTTTTTTGGATCTCGATCCTCTCGGAATCAAGAAAAGCGCGACAGGCGTCTACCATCGAAGAGTCAGCGCCGAGCGTGCTGATCTTAACGGTATACGAGAGCCATTTAAGGTCGGTAAGGGGTGCATCGGGATAATACGCCTCTATGACCTGTAAATTATCCGCCATATTCATATTGAAGCGCGCCTTTACCTCCTCCTTGGGAACTCTCTCGGTAAGGCGCAGGTCCATAAATTCGCAAAAGCTCTCCGTGCCTATCGAAAGGGGGGCGGCAAAGACCATTTTGGGCTTCGGGTTAAATCCCTCGGTGTACCAAAGCGGAAGCTTAGTCCTCGTAACGACCTTGCTCATGGTTCTTACAAGGTCAAGATGAGAGATATACTGAAGATCACCCAGCTTTTTGAACATTATTCTTACGGTATAAACAGGAGAACCGTTTACGATCTGCACCATCTGTTTTTACCTCCAAGCTTATTTGCGCCACAGCCCGAGCAATGCTCCGAGCAGGCGGGAGTCGTCTTTTCAAGATAAGCCTTTTCGCGCTCTCTCTTAAGGAACTCCTTGGTTACTCCAACGTCGATCATATCCCACGGAAGCACCTCGTCTATGCCGAAGCCGCGAGAGGTGTAGAACGCGGGGTCAACGTCGGTTTTCTCAAACGCCTCCATCCACTTATCAAAGCTGAAGTTCTCATCCCACGCGTCAAGCATAACGCCCGACTCTACCATATATTCGATAGCGGGGGCGAGTCTTCTGTCACCTCTTGCAAGGACCGCCTCAACGAAGGAGACCTTTGCGTCGTGGTAGGTATATCGTATTCTCTTGTCGGTGATGCAGGATTTAAGATGCTCCTGCTTCTCGATAAGCTCCTCAAAGGTATTCTGTCTTTCCCACTGGAACGGGGTAAAGGGCTTGGGTACGAAGCAGGAAACGCTTATGGTAACGCTAAGCCCCTTGGGTCGGTCGGATTTAGGAAGCGCGTAATACGCGTCGACGACCTTTTTGGAAAGGGTCGCTATTCCCTCGATATCCTCAAGCGTTTCGGTAGGAAGGCCGTCCATAAAGTAAAGCTTTACGTTGCTCTTTCCTCCGCGGAACGCGATACCGACGGCGCGCATAAGATCCTCCTCGGTAACGTTCTTGTTGATAACGTCACGAAGCCTTTGCGTACCTGCCTCGGGAGCAAAGGTGAGTCCACCGGTTCTGACCGACGATATTCTTTGCATAAGATCCTCGGAAAAGCTGTCTATACGGAGGGAGGGCAAGGAAAGGCTGACCTTTTTCTCGTCCGTCCAGGAAAGAAGTCCCTCGGTAAGCTCTCCCAAGCGAGAGTAGTCGCTGATGGAGAGCGAGATAAGCGAGATCTCCTCGTACCCGGTGTTATCGTAAAGGCATTTTGCAAGATGGCAAAGCTTTTCGGGTGATTTTTCTCTTATCGGGCGGTATACCATACCCGCCTGACAGAAGCGACAGCCGCGGATACAGCCGCGATATACCTCGAGAACTATTCTGTCGTGCACCGTTTCGATATAGGGCATAACGAGCTTCTCGGGATAGGGTGCTTCGTCAAGGTCCCCGATTATTCTCTTGGAAATCTTAACGGGCGTATCCTCGTATTTCGGGATGATCGCTTTAATAGTGCCGTCCTCATTATAATCTACGTCGTAAAGCGAGGGAATATAAACGCCCTTTATATGCGACGCGGCGCGGAGGAAGCCGTCTCTCGTGTAGCTGCCGTCGTCCTTCATAGAGTTATAAAGCTCGCATATCTCAACCAGCACCTCCTCGCCCTCACCGATATTGATAAGGTCAAAGAAGGGGGCAACCGGCTCTGCATTATAAACGCAGGGGCCGCCGCCGATGATTATGGGGCAATCCTCTTCCCTATCCTTGGCGTAAAGAGGAAAGCCTGCAAGCTTTATCATTTTAAGAGCGGTTGTATAACAAAGCTCGTACTGAAGCGAAAATGCGACCATATCGAACTCGGAAAGCGCATCGCCGCTCTCGACCGCGGAAAGAGGGATAGAATATTTCTCCATCTTCTCGGTCATATCCACCCAAGGCGCGTAAACTCTCTCACACCAAATATCCTTGTGCTTATTCAAGACGTCGTAGAGAATACGCACGCCAAGGTTTGACATACCTATCTCGTATACGTCGGGAAAGCAGAATGCAAAGCGGCACTTAACGTCCGCTTTGCTTTTGATTATACTGTTATATTCGCCGCCGATATAGCGTCCGGGCTTTTCAACGGACTTAAGAACCGACGAAATGTTAGGTTTAGTTTGCATTTTTGTTTTCCGTTATGTTTTTATTTTTTAGGTCCTGCAAGAATATGCTTACTCATAATGCCAAGAGCAAGATAGCCGACCAGGTGCCACACAGCAAGGAAAAGAGAGGGCGAGCCCACGCGCATAAAGGTCAAGACGATAGAAGCGCCAAGACCTACCGCCATAAGTATATATGCCAAAGCACTTATCGCACCCTGGAGGGTCGAATATCTCTTGGCAAGAAGAACGGTTTTTATAGCGCTTATCTTATCCTTAAAGGTTACGATTCCCGCACTGCAGTTAAGCACGCTTTCCTCTGCCGAGAGAGGCACGTCGTTCTGCTTAAGCACGCGAATACCGCCCTGCCCTATCGTAAGGGCCTTCATAAGCTCGTTGTTTACGTTAGGATCTCTCGTATAAACAAGGGGAACGATGCCGTTTTTACGAAGCTCGGTAAAGAGGGATGAAAACTCCTCGGAGAAGGAGTATCTTACGTAGAACTTTGCAATAAGCGCTCCGTCCTCTGCGGCATACATCACCTTTGTGGTATCAGCACCGTTATCCGAACTATTCTCGTCTCTTGCAGTGATCACGCCGTGTCTTAACATATACTCGTAATTTCCGGCACATACCGCCTTGCCGTCAACCATTCCCTTAACGCCGTCGTCCTCGATCATAACGTTCTCTGCAGGAAGAACTCTTTTATCAAGAGTGCTTGCAAAAATGTTGTCAAGAGGGCCGCCGACCGAGGAAAAGAGAGCCGACATAAGCTTCATAGCGCGCGCAACGTTCTCGCGGTCGCCATAGAGCATAAATCTCTTTAGAACGACGTCGTCAGCACCAAAGATCTCGGTGTCAAGGAACGTGATAACGTCGGCATCCTTGTACTCAAAGAGTGAGGACTCTCCAACGATAACGGTCTTATCCGCGCCTGCAATTTTCTGCGCACGGTGGTAAGGCAGCTTATGCGAAAGAGCCAAAACAACGGGTGTTCCGATAAGGTAGGTAAGCGCAAGGGCGTACGCGGCAGAAATCCAACCGTCAAGGAGGAAGTATGCCACCGCAGCCGAAACGAGCGATATTCCGAGGGAGGTGAGTATTACGGTGAGGTTTGTAGCGCTCGACTCGGTACGCTTGCCCGTGCGCTTGAAGAAATCGGTAATAAAGGAAGCGCGGAAAAGACGGACGGTTCTCGACTTATAGCTGTCAACAGCGCCGTCAAGGGCATGATTTTCCTTCGGGAGAGAGCTTGTCATAGAGATATCAACGACGTGCTTCTCGGTATTCTTCGAGGTGGATTTAAATGCGGAGAAATCCGCAAGATAACGCAGGCAGGAGCCGACAACAACAACACAGACCTGCACCGCAAGAATAAAGCCGACGTAAAGAGGCTTTTCCGGTAAAACAAGAATATTTGCGACCGAGAAAAGGGCTACGAGCGCCATCGATACGATAAGCGACAGCTCAGGCGCTACGGTCCTCTTGCGAAGTCCGGCCAAGGCAAGCGTTACCTCGGGAAGCGCAAGAAGGAAGATACATATCGAGAACTGAAGATCGATAACGTGTATCGCGTAGGGTACGCGGGAAAGTCCGAGCATTGATGCAAGATCAACCCCGAGGTATCCGATATTCTCGAAAACGAGTATCGCAAGCGAAAGAAGTATAACCGACGCAAGTCTTATCCTAACCGAGAGGATGGAATCAAGGAATCTATCCTTAAAGGAATCGCGCTGGTAAAACGCAGTATACTCCGAGGAGCGGCGCTTTTTACCCTTTTCCTTTGGAGCGTCGGGGGAAGGCACCTGAGACGCGTCCTCGCGAGACTCGTTAGCAAGCGCGGGAAGAAGCTCAGCATCATCAGGCTTCGCCGCTTCCGAAAAGACGTAGGATGAGAAATCGTTAAGTCCAACGGGAGATCTTGACGTCTCTGTCGTATCATCGGCACTAACCTCAGAGGCCTCGTTAGCCACAGCTTCTGCGTTATTCTCGGCAGCATCTGCGTAAAGGGCGCTGTCCTCACCGGAAAACTTAAATATACTGATGCTTTCGGCATATTCCTCAAGCTTGACTCCGCGCTCGGCAGTAACAATGACCGCTTCCGCCTCGTCCTCGGTCGAAAGCTCTGCCGTGGGGTCGATATTCTCGTCGAGGTTTTCATACACCGTGCGCGAGGCTGTATCGGTTACAGCCTGATCTGCAGGCTTTTCACCCGCCATTCGGTAATTTTCGCTTGCCTCGGTAAAGCGAGGGATATAGGTCGTAAAAATCTTCGTCTTTTCCGCCTCGCGATTGATCCTGTCAAAGCTTGCGTTTACCTCACGGCTGTCGGGGATCTCAAACTCCTCGGATGCGAGCGGTGTAGACTCTTCTGCCGCAGGCGACGACGCCTCCTCTAAAATCGGAGCCGTCTCTTCGACCGCCTCGGGCTCTACGGGTGCACAGGAATCATCCTCAAAAACAAGCCCCGTATGAGTATTATTAAATTCAAGCTCAATAGTACCGTCCGCGGTGCTTTTTTCGGATATCTCGGTATCTACGTAGTCAACAGAGATCCTCTCAAGAGCTTCCTTTATATCCATACTTCTGTTTTTATTTTCTTCCAAGTTTCAAACTACCTCTCAAACTCATTTTTCAGCTCTCTGACGAGCTACCTCGGAAAGTATTACAGCCGCGGCACAGGAAACGTTCATGGAATTTACCTTACCGTAAAGCGGTATCGACACGGTAAAATCGCATTTTTCCTTAACCAGCCTTGAAATTCCAAAGCCCTCACTGCCAAGCACTACCACAGCGCCGCAGGTCATATCCGTTTTATAATATTCGCTACCGCCCATATCAGCAGCGAAAGCCCAAAGTCCCTTTTCCTTAAGGTCGTCTAATGTCGTGGCAAGGTTTGTAACCTTTGCAACACGCATATGCGAAAGCGCGCCCGCGGAGGATTTTGCAACGACCGCGTTAAGTCCTGCCGAGCGCCTTTTGGGAATGATAACTCCGTGAGCGCCGGAGCATTCGGCACTTCTAATTATAGCACCGAGATTATGAGGATCCTCAACTCCGTCGAGCATAATTACAAAAGGCTTCTCGCCTCTTTCCTCGGCAACGCAAAGAATATCGTCAACCGACGAGTACGCAGCCTCCGAGGCGATAGCAATAACGCCCTGGTGGTTTACACCGCAGGACATAAAATCAAGCTTGCTTTTATCCACCTCAACGATCGGAATTTTCCTTTCGGAAGCCATTCCGATAAGAAGCTTAACAGAGCCCTCAAGCTCTCCCTTTTTAATATAAAGCTTTTCTATATCCCTGCCGCTTGTAAGAAGCTCCTTTACGGCGTTTCTGCCGACGACGGTATTCTCATCAAGCTCTCTTTTAGGCTCTTCTCTTCGCGGAG
>JAFYRZ010000011.1 GCA_017546745.1 Clostridia bacterium | reverse complement strand
ATTTTTATTTTTTAATTATTAGCAAGCTTAAGTGTATCAAGAGCTATCATATATTCCTCGTTTGTGGGAATTACGAAAACTCTTACGGGTGCGCCGGGTTTGGTAAGCTCGGCTATCTCACCGCGAGGCGCCTCATCGTTCACCCTCTCGTCTATCTCTATACCGAGGTAGGTGAGGCCCGAGCAAACGCTCTGTCTTACCGCCTTATCGTTCTCGCCGATGCCCGCAGTAAATACGAGTGCGTCTATACCGTTCATCTCGGCAATATACGAGCCGACGATCTTCTTGATATAGTGCGCGAGGATATCCATAGCGAGTGCGGCGCGGTGGTTACCCGCCTTTGCAGCCTCGGAGATATCGCGGCAGTCGTTAGACACGCCGGAAACACCGAGAAGACCCGATTTTGAGTTAAGGAGCTTATCGACCTCGTCGGGCGAAAGTCCTTCCTTTTTCATTATATAGGAAACGACGGTGGGGTCGATCGAGCCGCTTCTCGTTCCCATGGGAACTCCCTCCTGGGGAGTGAAGCCCATCGAGGTATCGACCGCCTTACCGCCAACAGACGCGGTGATGGACGAGCCGTTTCCGAGGTGGCAGGTAACGACCCTTGCCTCGGGGTTGCCGATAAGCTCCATAGCCTTTGCGCAGACGAATCTGTGAGACGTGCCGTGGAAGCCGTAGCGGCGGATCTTATATTTTTCGTAAAGCTCGTAGGGAATGGGGTAGATGTAGGCGCGCTCCTTCATGGTCGAGTAGTAGGAGGTGTCAAACACACCGACGTGTAGGGCCGAGGGCATAACCTCCTTACAAGCCTTAAAGCCGGAGAGCGCGGGCGGGCCGTGGAGGGGGTTGATCTCGATTATCGACTCGAGATACTTGATCTTCTCCTCGTCGAGGATAGACGAGCCCTTGATCTCACCGCCGTGTGCAAAGCGGTGGCCGACGGCACCGATCTCGGATACGTCCGAGATAACGCCAAGCTCCTTATCGCAAAGAAGCGAGAGAACGAGCTCGATCGCCGCCTTGTGGTCGGGGAGAGCGCACTCTGCCTTGTAGTCCTCCTTGTCGGGGCGCTTGTGGGTTATAACGCCGTCAATTCCAATTCTTTCACAGTTTCCTTTTGCAAGAACCGAGCCGTCGGTCATATCAAAAAGCTGATACTTAAGCGACGAGCTTCCTGCGTTGATTACGAGAATCTTCATAGCAAAAACCTTCCTTATTCTATTATTCTCTTTGATTTAAGCTCCGCCTCTGCCGCGCTTGCGGAGAATGCGCGGGCGGAATTGTGGTAAACGATTCTGTAACAAAGCGAATCTATAACGATAAGCCTTGAGATATGGGAGTTAAGTCCGAGGGTCGAGTGCTTCGTTTCCTCGGTGTCGGTCAGGAGCACGACGTCGCTCTGTCGGCAAAGCGGAGAGCGCTCACGCGAGGTGATAGAAACGGTTGCGACACCCTTTAGGCGCGCCGCCTTCATCGCCTCAACGATGTCCTTTGAGCTTCCCGACTGGGAGATTCCGACCAGGACGTCGCCGACCTTCAGCTGGGAGATCGCGATCGCCTGCATATGCGTGTCAGCGTATGCCGCGGAGTTGCACCCCGCGCGGAGAAGCTTATAGCTTGCGTCCTCTGCAACCATCGCAGACGTACCGAGACCGATTATAACGACCCTACCCGCCGAGGCGATAAGCTCTGCCGCGCGGGTCATCGCTTCTGCCGAGAGAAGCTTTTTCGTCCTCTCGAGCGAGAGGTAAGCGTCGTTGCAGACCTTCTCAAAGATCTCAAAGCAGGAGTCCTCACCGGTTATGGTGGGCGAGATAACGCGCTTATCGCGCTCGGTCGCAAGCTTTAGCTTAAGATCCTGATATCCCTGACAGCCGAGCCTCTTTGAGAAGCGGACTATCGTTGCCTCGGAGCTTTCGCATTTGGAGGCAAGATCTGATATCGACAGGGGGAGCACCTCTCCCGAGTGGGAGAACAGCCAATCGGCAACGCGCTTCTCGGACTTGCCCATGTCGTCGTACATAAGCTGCGCTTGAAGTAGTGTTCTGTTCAATTTTGCCTCCTTTCTGCGTTATTTGGAATTTTGTTTCATTTTCTGCCGTATTTCAATGTGTTTTATGTGCTTTTATGAAACTTTGTTCCACTGTAAACGAAATATTCTTTCACATTACTGATTTTAGCATATTTTTTCAAAAATGTCAATAGTGTTTAGGATAAAATAGCAAAAAAATGAAATAAATCTTCATTTTACCTCTTTTATATATGTTTTAGAGCTGATTTCCCTGCCCTACGGCATTTTTTATTATGAAATTTATTTTCATTTTTCCGCGTTTTCCGCGTTTTCGGTGAAAATTCTTGAAAATATTTTCGTTAACAGTTTATTAATATTAAAAGTATATAATTCCGCGACAAAAAAATAC
Organism: Clostridia bacterium; assembly: GCA_017546745.1. The sequence continues at coordinate 779 of JAFYRZ010000011.1, read as the reverse complement.
AGTTTGCGCGTGATATTGTAGGGGGCGACGTCCTCGGCGCCCCGGTTCGCTCCGATAACCGTAGCGAAGGATATAGGACAAACAAAACAAAAAAATCATATTTTTTATAAGAAAACTGTTTACAATGACGAAAGTATGTGCTATAATGAAATTGCAGAGGGGAAATATCTCTTCTGTAATAACTCAGGAAAGGCAGCTCCCTATGGGAGCATAGCAGGGGCGGCGCGCAAGGAGGAAGCCCCGAGCCCGACGTTTTTGCTATTGGGAAAAAGGATGAAAGTTTCGATTTTCGGAAAACAGATGACCGTACGCGAGAGCCTTAAGGTTATGATCGAGAAAAAGCTTGCCAAGTTTGACAAGTTCTTTGGCGCTGATACCGAGGCTTACGTTACCTGTCGCCCTCGTAAAGGAGATAAGATCCTCGAGATTACGATCAACTACGGCGGCGCGACCTTCCGTTCTGAGGCAGAAAGCGAAACCTTCATTACCGCGCTCGACCGCGCGATTGAGGGACTTGAAAGGCAGATAAGAAAGAACAAGACCCGTCTCGAAAAGAAGGTTAAGACCGGCGCGTTTATCATCGAGGCAGATGACGACGACGAGTACGAGGAGGAGAGCGAATTTGAAATTCGCACGAAGACCTTCCCCTATAAGCCGATGTCCGCCGAAGAGGCGATCCTGCAGATGAACCTGCTCGGCCACGCGTTCTTTGCGTTCGTTGATATCGATACGAACGACACCTGCGTTGTATATAAGAGAAAAGAAGGCAGCTATGGACT
>JAFYRZ010000154.1 GCA_017546745.1 Clostridia bacterium | reverse complement strand
GTACCGGTGATAGTGATGTTTACCTGGCGGCGGCGTGCGATAACGTGGTCCCAGTCAATGAAGTAAATGTGAGCGAAAAGACCAAGGTCAAGCTTACCGTCCTTGATGGTAAGGGTCTCGCTTCTGCCGAAGAAGCAGGAACGAAGGTGACCGTCGGTGTTCATGGAGGAGTAGTCACCGGGCTCGTTTACGTATCTGCCGTACTGAGCGTGTACGGGGCCGGGGTGACGGTACTGATGCTCCTCAGCGAAATCGGGGATCATCTTTCTCATGATGTCGAGAAGGTCGTGCTGAAGATACTCGAGGTCAAACGAATCGATGTCGTGAGAGCACTCCTGAACCATAACGGAGCAGGTGGTGTGGTGAGATACGATAGCAACGGTACCGTTCTTGATACCGGAGTCCTCTACCATCTCAAGAACCTCTTTTCTGATGTCGTGGAAGGTGGGGATCCAGCCTCTGGACTGAAGCTCGAGCTCTTTCTGATAAACCTTGAATTCCATTGTAAAATTCTCCTTATATAAAATAATTTTTGTAAACTTAAGTTAGAAAACACCGCACTATGTAGCCGATTTTTGCCATCCGTGCGCAGAAATGAATTATTTCTTGTTAAGGCGCTCTCCTACTGCTCCGCCCGGATGAATGAGGGCAAACTGCTCGTTTTTGTAGCCCGTTTCCTCGATAAGCGCGGTCTGAAGCGCGTGGAAGATCATAGCGAGGGCGGTAGACGAGGTAGTTCCCTGCGAGTTATATTTATCCGTCTCGCGGTTAACGTACTGCTTAAGAACGACGTCTGCGCCAAGCGCCAAGGGAGAGGTAAGATTCTCGGTAATCGTGATTATCTTAACGCCCTTTGCCTTACAGATATCCATAATAGGAAGAAGCTCCGCGGTCTTTCCGCCGCGAGAGGCAAGGACCATAACGTCCCCGCTCTTTAAAAATCCCGTACCGCCGTGTACCGCCTCGGCAGGGGAGATAAACTTTGCGGGGCGCTCGATGCAGTTCATAAGATGAACGAAGTGCTGGCAGATAATGCCCGAGTGACCGCAGCCTGCCGCACCGATGCGCTCAGCACCGGCAAGAAGCTCGACGGCGGTGGCAAAAGCCTCCTCGTCAAGATAGTCAAGCATACCCTTTATGCACTCGTACTCGATCTCATACGCGGCGCGCGCCGCCAAAAGACTTTCCTTTTTCATATTCACCTCAGGGATGAAGCTCGTTCCAAGCACGGCGGAGGTTGAAGAGCATCTCCTCTACCATTGCGTAAGGATCAGCCGCCTTAAGGATACCGCTGGTAGAGCCGGTAGCCTGTGCGCCAAGCTTGATGGTGTTGTAAACGTCCTGACCGTTGGAGATACCTGCGCCCTGAAGCACCATAATGTCGGGGTTGATCTCGTTTACGGTCTTGATGGTCTCGATAACGTAGTTAGAGTCGCTGGTAGTACCCGTGCCGATAAGGTCGGTGGGCTCTGCAACGATAAGGTTGGGGCCCATGTGAGCAATTCTCTTAACGTCCTCAACGGTGTCTGCACAAACGATGGTAGCAAGGCCAACCTCGTCAGCGCGGCGGATGGTCTTTTCGAGAGTTTCCATATCAAGGGGCTTCTCTGCGTGGTTAAGCATTACGCCAACCGCACCTGCCGCCTTAACCGCCTCGGGAAGCACGCTTCCGAGTCCTCTTCCGGGGGTGAGCGCATCCATATGCTGTGCGAAAACGAGAATTCTCTCGGTGTTATCCGCAAGGAGCTTGATATCGGTGTACTGGGGGGTTACGATAACGTCAACGTCGTACTTCATAGCCGTCTTATCGATAACCTTTGCGAGAGCGAGCATCTCCTCGCCCCAAATTATTGCCTTAGGGCCAACCTCAAAAAAGGGAGGCTTAATGTCAAAATTCTTAAGCATTTGTCAACTTTCCTTTACAAAATCAGATTAAAAATCAAGAATGGACTTGTCACCGTAAACTCCTGCCCAATCCTTCTCAAAGCCTGCAATTGCCGCGTCGGTCATGGGGTGGGAGATAAGGAGCTTCATAATATCGTCGGTAACGGTAACGCTGTGACAGCCAACCGACGCACACTTATGTACCTGCTCTGCGTTCTTGAAGCTTGCCGCAAGAACCTTGCAGTCATAGCCGTAAAGCTCGATCTGATTTACGATCTCTGCAACGACCTCAACGCCGTCACCGAGAATGTTATCAAGTCTGTTAACGTAGGGAGCAACGAAGGATGCGCCCGCAGCAGCAGCCATAAGAGCCTGCGCAGGGGTGAAGATCGCGGTCATAGTAACGCCGATACCGATCTCCTTAAGCATCATAGTAGCCTTAAGACCCTCCTCGCCGATCGGGATCTTAACGAAGAAGTTGCCGCCAAGCTCAGCCTTAAGGAGCTTTGCCTCCTCAACGATCTTGTCTGCGGTGGTCTGGGTGGTCTGGACGTGGAGCATCTTCTCCTCGCCGATGATCGCTCTTATCTCCTTTACGAGCTTCCAGAAATCGCACTTTGCCTTTGCGATGATAGAGGGGTTGGTGGTTACGCCTGCAAGGGGGTAAAACTCGTTGCAGTGCTTAATAGCCGCAAGATCTGCGGTGTCAAGAATGTATATCATCTTTTTACTCCTTAAATATTAAAGATACCAAACGTCAATGCCGAGGATCGAGCAGAGGTTAGCGATAAGGGCTCTGTTGTCACCGTAGGTGATGATGTAGTGCTGGCAGGCAACGTTATCAGCGAATTTCTCAACGTCGGAGATCTCTATCTCAAGAGCAGAGAGCTGGGGTGCTGGCTGATCCCATCCGCACTCCTCCCACTTGGGGGGATTCTTGCCGTTACCGAGGATAACCTGCATGGTGTACTTGCCGTCCTTGTAAACGAGTCTTGCCATGGTAAGAGTACCGGTCTTAACCTTGGAAACGTTAAGGATACCCTGGCTGAGCATACCGAATGCCGCAGGAAGAACGGTGTAGGTGTCGCCGTCGATCATATCGCAAGCGATAAAGTCGGGAACGCCTGCAAGAACGCTGTTATCAAAGAACTCATAGAACTCAAGGTAGCCGCCGAGCTGACCGGTAAGACGGTTCATCATAAGCTGGGTAACTGCACCGAGAGAGTCGTTCTCGGGAACGGTGGTGTAGCCGTCCTCGGAGAGAAGCATAAAGATAGGAGCAGGGGGGAAGCCGCAAAGCTTCTTCATACCGTCAACGTCCTTAAGAGAGATGGACTTATAGTTACGCTCGTCCGCAATTGCCTTAACAGCGAGGTAGTAGCCTGCCGCGGTCATCATCGCGTCGTCGTTTGCGGGCTTTAGGAAGTTCCACTTGAGAATTCTGTTGTTTACAACAGCGCGCTTTTCCTCGTCGGTGAGCTTCTCGTATCTCTGCTGGATCTCGAGCATCTCAAAGGTCTCGATCTCAACGCCGGTGGTCTTCTTAAGAGACATACCGTCGTAAAGAGTTCCGTAGAGATTCATATCGCGGTATCCCGCCATACCAACCTTGTCGGTAAGGAGCGACTTTGCCGCAATTGCCGCGCGGCAGTACTCTGCAACGGTAGCAGATCTCGTTTTCTTGCCGATAATGTCGTAAACGTACTTGAACTTGTAGCCAAGTCCCTCGAAGGTCGCGCGAAGACCGGTAGTACCTGCCTGGTCGGCGGTAGTTACGAGGCGATCTCCCTCATACCAGCCGCAAAGACCCCAAAGAACCATGGGGAGGTGGCGGTAATGCTCGGTTACCTTAACAACTGCGTGGGTGGGGATCCAGCCTGCAACGCATACTACGAGAGCGTCGAAGGACTCCTTGGAAAGCGCCTCAACAGCCGCCTTTACCTGGGTCTCCTCGTAGTCGTCGGCAACGGGGTAAACGGAAACGAGATCAAGTCCCTCCGCCTTAAGCGCATCCTCTGCCGCCTTACACTTTCTGATGATTACGTCAACGGGGGTATTAACCTCACCGAAGCCTACAAAACCTATTTTTGCCATAATATTTCTTCCTTTCAGGGATTAAGAATCTTGTCGTATGAGAGATATCTCTCGTAGCACTCGGAATAGTCGGTGCCACAGCTTTCAAACACGCGGTCAAGCTCGAGCTTCTCTGCCGCGCTCTCGACCGAGTCAAACGCGCCAACGCCAACGCCCGCGAGTATCGCAGAGCCAAGGCAGGCGGTCTCTTTATTTTTAAGGGTAACGAGCCTCTTGCCCGTCATATCCGCCTTCATCTGACACCAAAGGGGGCTACTTGCGCCGCCGCCCATGGCTCTGATCTCATCAACGTCGAGACCGAGGTAGTCGAGATTG
>JAFYRZ010000153.1 GCA_017546745.1 Clostridia bacterium | reverse complement strand
CCCACCAACAGACCTATGATAAGAATCGACAATAACGACGCGGTGTACCGCACCTATCGCGGTAAGATCCTTGCGATAGTTGAGCAGATCAAGGCTTGCCACGCAAAGGGGCAGCCCGTTCTTGTCGGTACCGTTAATATTGACAAATCCGAGGAATTATCAAGCGTCCTTAAGCGCGTTGGTATCCCTCATAACGTGCTTAACGCAAAGCAGCACGAAAAGGAGGCGGAGATCGTCGCGCAGGCGGGCCGTCTCGGTGCAGTTACCATTTCCACCAACATGGCGGGCCGTGGTACGGATATTATGCTTGGCGGTAACCCCGAGTTTATGGCAAAGTGCGAGATGCGCAGAATGAAGATCGAGGAATCGCTTATCGCGGCATCCACGGGAACTGCGGAAACCACCGACGAGGCGGTGATCGAGGCAAGAGAGACCTTTGCGAGGCTCTATGAAAAATACCGTGCCGAGATCGCGCCCGAGGCAGAAAAGGTGCGCGCGGCAGGCGGTTTATTTATACTCGGTACGGAAAGACACGAGAGCCGCCGTATAGATAACCAGCTACGAGGACGCTCGGGACGTCAGGGCGACCCCGGTGAATCAAGATTCTTCCTCTCTCTTGAGGACGATCTTATGCGTCTTTTCGGCTCTGACAGAGTTGGTATGATCGCGGCAAGGCTCGGTCTTGACGAAAACACTCCCCTTGACGCAAGAATTCTCTCTAACTCTATCGGCAACGCGCAGATGAGGATCGAGAGCAACAACTTCCAGAGAAGAAAGAACGTTCTTACCTACGACGACGTTATGAACCAGCAGCGTAACGTTATCTACGCACAGCGCTCTGAGGTTCTTCTTAACGACGATATCAGCGATAAGATCGTTGATATGATCACGCGCTCGGTTAGCGAGACGTTTGATTTCTGCTTCGGTGTTGATACGCCCGAGGACTGGAAGTTTGACGAGTTTAAGAACCACAATCTCGGACTTCTTAAGGACGAGAAGGACTTCAGCTACACCACAGAGGAGCTTTTGGCTATCGACAAGGAGGCTTGGAAGGAGAGCTTTATCGAACAGGCGCTCGCTATCTATCGCTCCAAGGACGAGCTTTGCAGGTCTATCGAAAACCTCCCCGACAACGCAATGCGCGAGGTAGAAAAGGTTATTCTTCTTCGTAACGTTGACAAAAAGTGGATGGATCACCTTGAGAATATGGCAGAGCTTAAGGAGAGCGTTGGTCTTAACGCATACGCACAGCGCGATCCCGTTGCTATGTACCGCCTTGAGGGTGCGGATATGTTCGACGCAATGATAGACGATATCAAGGAGGACACCGTGCGCGAGGTGCTTTCCGTGCTTCCCAGACCCAAGGAGACCGAGCGCGTTGAGGTAGTTAAGGCTACCGGCTTTGGAGGTCCTACCGGTGCTATCGTTAAGCGCCCCGCTACCTCCAAGAAAGTTGGCAGAAACGATCTCTGCCCCTGCGGAAGCGGTAAAAAGTACAAAAAATGCTGTGGAGCAAACGCAGAGGAAGGCTAATTCATATATATGGGCTTTGGAATACTCTTTATCGGATATTTCCTTCTGTTAAATAACGTCAGCTATTATATGCTGACCGACGTTATAGCCGCGCTTTTGATGCTTTTGGCATTCTTCAAGCTTGCGTATCTTAACAGAGGATTTTCCTTGGGATTTATTTTCTGTTCGATATTTTCCGCGTTCGGCGCCTTTGAATTCATATCCGAGGCTATGAGAATGTTTAATATCGTCAGCCTTGGGGCAAGCTTTATTTCCGTCGTTGGTATGATAAGATATCTTCTTATCTGCCTGACTACCGTTTTTATGCTTATCGGTGCAAGAGATATCGCGAGGGAGGTTGACCTTAACGCGCTTGCGGTAAGATGCCATAAGGGTATTATCCTTACCTTTATCATTTACGCGCTCAATATTATATGGCAGACGTCCTCGCTTCTCGGCTTTGCACCGAGCGTTAAGTTTATGGCTCTTTCCGGTTATATCATCATTCTTGCGACGCTTATTCTCGTTATTATGAACCTTATCTCGGTCTACGGCTGCTATATGCACATCTGTATGCCCGGGGAGGATAAGAGCGGAGCGAGTAAAAAATCAAGGTTCTCCTTCGTTAACGCATTCCGTGCGCACGAGGACGAAAAGCGCCGCGAATATACCGAATACAAGCTTGACAAGCTTAATGCAAGACTGGAAAAGTTAAAAAATAAGGACAAGAAAAAATGATCAAAAAAAGGCAAAACGCAAAATTAAGTAAAGTATTGATTACATTTTGCTTGATTTTACTCTTCAACCCGCTTGTTAAAATGGTTGATATATTCCCCGACTTTATCGCGTACTTTATCCCTGCTTTTATACTTAATAAGATCACGTATTTCGTTCCCCACGCGTGCGAACTACGCTCAAGCTTGCTTAAGCTTGGTGTATTCAGTCTTCTTCGTCTACCTCTTCAGATCATAATAACCCAGGTTGGAAGCACCAACGCCACCGAGAAGGAAAACCTCGCAGTAACCCTTACCTTTGCCTTCTGTATTATTGAGGCTACGCTGTTTATTATAGCCGTCAATAATTTCTACGAGCTTATCGCTTATATGGGTCAAAGGTCGGATTCGATCTCTCTTATAAAGCCGATTTGGATAACCGAAATGCGGTCGGTTACGATAGATCAGTTAAGAGTGTTCACCGTTATATTTGCGGTAGTAAAGTTCACCCTTTGCGCAGTACCCGAAACCTTTCTTCTCTACTTTGACCCCTTTGCCGCAACGATAACTCCTTTTAAAATAAGAGCTGCGTATCCGTATGCTATAATCGCCTCTGTCGTTATTGTAACCGTTTTCGGAATTGTTTGGCTTATAAGAACGTCAAGATTCGCAAAGGCGATTATAAAGGACGGAAGCTTTTCCTCTGCCGTAGAATATTTTAAGGCCCTTGATACAGCAAAGGAAATAGAGTCAAACAGACGTCTTGCAGGTATCAAGACCTACCTTTACCTGCTTATCGCGGCATCCTGCCTTACATTAGATCTTTCCTTTACTGATCTTGATGAGATAAATATTCTTCCCCATTTTGTATTCACTCTTGCAGCTACCTTTGCGCTCTTTAAGCTCTTCCCCACAAAGGGCAAGAGGATAGTTATATCGGTTTTCTCTGTTTTAAGCACCGCAGCATCTGTCGTTTTCTGGATATATAAGACGAAATTCTTATCAAAATATTCTTACAGCGATATTCTCTACTCCAAGACGGCGAAGGCGCTTTATAAAAACGTTATAATACTTTCCGCGGCAGAAGTCCTCTTTATTATTCTCTTCATCGTATGCACCGTGCTTTTATTAAGAGGATTTATTTTAAAGAATACCGCCGTTGAGCCGACCGACCCGAGGTATTCAAGGGCTGATAAAAATCTTCATCAATCACTCTTCAAAAAGGGTGCGATCTACGCAACGCTTGGCGCTCTTTTAAATATCGCAAAGCTTATTCAGGTGCTATTGCAGATAGATGTTAATTATTTCTTGACCTCTACCGAGACCGGCACGTCGGTTATCTACACCACGCCTATCCCTTGGTTTGGCGTTGTAGTTACGATCTTAACATTCCTCTTTGCAGGCTTTGCATTCAACTACTTCGGCTCTATTAAGGACGAGGTTGAACTAAAGTACGAATACGAGGTCAATTAGAAAATATCAGCTTCTTGGCGTACCTACGATACAGTGGGTACGCCAAGCTTTTATAATAAACTCAATTTTGGATTTATAGCCTCTCAATTACCGAGAGGTGGACAAATCAGCAAAAGCTTGATATAATAT
>JAFYRZ010000152.1 GCA_017546745.1 Clostridia bacterium | reverse complement strand
GGGTCTGGGAGTTACCCTCTCAACCGTATCGGCACAGAAGGAGCCTATGATGCAGGGCTGGTATAACGGAAGAAACGAGGCACATCTGCACGAGGCGATAACCGTTATAAGACGCGCACCGAGGACGAGGGATTTCCGTTTCTCAACGCTTATCATCCCGACCCCCGCAGAGGGCACGACCCCGACGGTGCGAGCTTTAGGCGACGGTGTTTACAAGGTTGAGATAGGAGAAAGGACCTATACGGTAGACGTTAACCGTCAGGTCTGATAGCCTGAAAATTTCGGTTGTTTTTTGTCAAAAGGTATTGAACAACCAACATTTTCATTGTATAATTATGTTAAACACAAAGCTTTGGAGGCTGCTATGGAAAAATTAAGGCTTATGTCCCACAACGTTTGGGATATGGTAGAAAACGCACCCGCTTGGGAAAAGCGTGGTGAGGACTGCTCTGCTGAGGCACGCGCGCCGGGTCACGTAAGGGTTTACAAGGAAACTATGCCCGACGTTATCGGCTGGCAGGAGTCTACGCAGATAATGTGCGACCGCGTTAAGGAGGGCTGTGCCGAGGCGGGTATAAATTACACCGTAATCTTCGGAAGATTTACCCCCATTTTTTACAGAGCCGACAAGCTTGACCTCGTTGACACCGAGTTCTTCACCTACCCCGAGAGGATAGAGGGATTTGAGGGATGCTTTAATAATATGCGCTCTAAGTCCTGCAACATCGCCGTTTTCAGGACAAAGTCGGAGGGCAAGCTCTTCATTTTTGCCACCACCCACCTTTGGTGGATGCGCGAGGACGAGGACACGAGAGTAAACCAGCCGCATATGTATCTTCCCGGCTCCGACACCGCGCGAGAGATGCAGATGGCGATGCTTATAGAAAAGGTTGAGAAATTTAGAGAAAAGTATAACTGCCCTGCGATACTCGTTGGCGACTTCAATACCGACTATGATTCTAAGGCGGCGCGCTATACTATGAGCAAGGGATACCGCCACGCGCACGATATTGCCACCGACTATACAGACGAGACTATGGGTTATCATCTTTGCTTTGCCTGGGGCTACGTTAAGGAGTATATGACCAATGGTTATAAGGCAGCACTCGACCATATCTTTATCGCCGGTGAGCGCGAGGGCGCGGTCAAGAGATTTGAGCGTTATTCGCCCGAGTACTACTTCCCTATCTCCGACCACTCTGCGGCGTTTATCGATATCGAGCTTTAAGCCTTGACTAACGTCTAAGGGTAAATAACGAAAAAACGGTCTGAAGTTTTCTCTGCATTCTTAGCAGAGAATTAACGGCACGAAAACTTCGGCAGAGAACTTGTCTTCTCTGCCGATTTGTGTTATAATGAAATTAGCGAAAAAAACAGAACGATAAATAAGAATTTGCGGGTGAATGCAGTATGAGATATTTTGTTAACGAAGAAGAAAGAAAAGCATCTGGCAGTACATGCTATTTCGAATTTCAAAAAGGAAAGCACAGAAACAAGCATTGGCTTAAAGATTCCATTTGTATTCATGCTGACTTATTTGAGGAGCTTTTGCTATTTCATCTTTTTGCCGATCCTCTTGGTCGTTTTGATTATTATGGTCCGACTAACGAAATTGGAAAAGAGCAATGGTACAAAATCATTGAAAAATCCAAAGAAAATGAGCACTGGGAACTTGTTGTTGGAGAAATGAGGCCATGGGCAGAAGAATGCTTTAAAAAGCATACGTGCTTTACAATTTGCGGCATATAATTGTTCGCTAAATTCCAATTCATCGAATAGAATAAAACTAACCCCGACAGACTTTAAAAATCTGTCGGGGTTAATTATTTGTTTACTGCGGAGTATTTTTATCCGTAGGGGAGACCTGTGGTCTCCCGCGGGCGAACACAGTTCGCCCCTACCGTGTATTGGTGAAAGATTTTGCGATTTCTCCGCTAATTTTGCACGCCCTTAAGACCGTTTTTTATTTGTTTTGTGAAGTTTTCTTTACTTAATCCTGGACCTTGGGGTTTTCGAGGGCGAATTTTTTCATAAATTCGACGAGCTTTTCGACACCCTCGTAGGGCATCGCGTTATAGATGGAGGCGCGCATACCGCCGACCGAGCGGTCACCCTTAAGGTTTACGAGGCCCTCCGCCTCTGCCTCACGAACGAAGCGCTCGTCAAGCTCGGGTCTGCCGGTCACGAAAACGACGTTCATCATAGAACGGCATTTTTTATCGACCGACGCGGTGTAGTAATGCTGGCTGTCAAGGTAGTCGTAGATAAGGCTCGCCTTTCTTTCGTTACGGCGCTTCATCTCCTCAAGTCCGCCGATCGAATCTATCCATTCAAGGACAAGCTTTGCCATATATATCTGGAACGTGGGGGGAGTATTATACATAGAGCCGTTCTCGGCGTGTGCCTTATAATCGAGCATAGCGGGGGTATCGGGGCGCGCCTTTCCGACGAGGTCGCGACGAACGATCACGACGGTAAGACCTGCGGGAGCGATGTTTTTCTGCGCGCTCGCATAGATGAGGCCGAACCTTGATACGTCGATGGGCTCGGAGAGGATAAAGGACGACATATCCGCAACGAGCGGAATATTTCCGGTATCGGGAATATAGTGGAACTTCGTTCCGTAGATGGTGTTATTAAAGCAGATGTGAACGTAATCCGCATCGGGACGGAAGTCCGAGACCTTTGTTTCGGGAATGGTGGAAAATACGGGGTTCGCGCCGGCGCTCGATGCCGCGATAGCGATATCACCGTACTTTTTAGCCTCCTGGCTCGCTTTTTTTGAGAACTGACCGGAAATGATATAGTCCGCACACTTATGCTCGGAAAGAAGGTTTAAGGGAACCGCGGCAAACTGCGTTGTAGCACCGCCCTGCATAAAGAGAACGTCGTAGTTTTCGGGGATATTCATAACCTTGCGGAAAAGCGCTTCAGCTTCGGAAATTATGCCCTCAAGCTCGCGCGATCTGTGGCTCATCTCAACGATCGACATACCGAGTCCGTCATAGGAGGTAAATTCCGCCTTAACCCTCTCAAGCACCTCGGAGGGGAGCATAGCAGGTCCTGCGGAAAAATTATATACTCTATCCATAAATCATCTTACCCCTTTGGGTAAAGCCTTTCATTTTTATACGTTTATACGGCGGTTTTCGCAACTACCGTTTTCTCGTTATAGTAGCGAAGAGATTTCAGCGCGGCGGCGGTCGCCTGTATATAAAGAGCCGTGCGCTTACCGTCCTTATTTCTGTAAAGAATAACGTATACGTCGACAGCGTCCATACTCGGCCTTGCGTCTATCTCGCGCTCTGCCGCAAAGTCACGCACCGCACCTGCGCTGTCGGCAAGGGGAGCGATAAGCTCTGCATCCTTGATCCTGAACTCGGTCAGGGTCTTTTTCGTTCTGTTTCCGTATTTTCTGACGTGGGTGAAATTTCCCGACTCGATATAGTAAATATCGTCTATCTGAACGTAGCGCCAGGTGAAGAAGATAAGCATCCAAAGAAATACCGGGATAAGAGCGCCCACGGGGATAAGCCTTATCCAGTAAAGAATGCCGAACGTTCCAACGACGAAGACTATATAAAGCACTATAAGAAGATTAGCAAGAAGCTTAAGCGATCCCTCGCGCTTTTTATCAACGCCG
>JAFYRZ010000151.1 GCA_017546745.1 Clostridia bacterium | reverse complement strand
GAGAGGCGAGCCGCGAGGCGGCGGCAACAGCACAGCCCGCAAGGGTCGTGACCGAGGCGAAGCTCGACTACGAGGAAAGAAAGCGCGAGGCGGCAAGGGCGAGAAGCGAGGAGAAAAAGCGCGAGCGCGCAAGGGAGAGGATAACCTCGCTCGAGGCCGAGATCGAGGAGCTTGACCGTGAGCTTTTCGGTGCGGCGGCGACAGACTACATGCGCGCGGCAGAGATAGACCGAAGAAAATGCGAGATCGAGGAGGAGCTTCTTTCTCTTTACGAGCTTGTGATGTGATTTTCTTGACCGCATTAGACGGCAATAAAAGCACCCAAAATTTTAGATATTTGCACCCGTTATTCCGGGATATGGAATAACGGGTGCTTTTTTTGTGCAATTTTCACAGAAAAAGTCACCTAAAGCGTGACAAAGGTTGGAATAGGCTTGTACTTACTTGTCCTCACGGATTTGATATAATGGTTTTGCCGAGGACGGAGAGGGCGATGGCGCCCCAAGGCTCAGATGCCTTTTGAGCCCTAAATCAAAGCCTTTCCTCTTTTAGCTTCTCATCGCCGTCCGGAAGACGATGTGGCTTATACTCGGCAAGGCTACCGCTGTAAGGGTAAAGCTTACGCGGCGGAGGAGGATTTCAGAGAAAGGAAGACAGAGATGAAAAGGCAGAAATACGACAAAAATCTCCCACGGAGAATGTACGGCTATTTTACGACCTACGACGAAGTCGGAGCGCCAAGCTTTACCAAGTTCGCAAGGTCGATAGGCGTAACGCTTTCCGAGCTTTTGGGGATGAGAGTACATAAGCGATTTGACGAGGCTTATCGTGAATGCAGCGAAATCAGAAGAGATTATCTAATAGACACGGCGCTGGCGAAGAAGCACGACCCGTCATTCGTTAAGTTTCTACTCACCACCGAGTTCGGCATGGGAGAGAGCACGGAGGCAGATAACGAATTAAAGATCACCGTTGAGGTGATATAGTGGAGCTTTATCTATCCGTAACGAAAAAGCAAAAGCGGTTTATGGACGCGCCCGAATCCGAGGTTCTTTTCGGAGGGGCAGCGGGCGGCGGAAAGTCCTTTGGACAGATCGTAGACGCTTTGCTTTTCGCCCTAAGGTACAAGGGATCAAGGCAGCTTATCCTAAGGCGAAGCTTTGCCGAGCTTGATAAATCCCTGATCCGCTATTCCCTTGCGATCTATCCGAGGGCGATCTATACCTTTAACTCCTCCTCTCACACGGGGCGCTTTAAAAACGGATCGACTATCGATTTCGGCTACTGCGCTACCGAAAACGACGTTTATCAGTATCAGTCGGCGGAGTATGACGTTATAAGATTTGACGAGCTTACCCACTTTACCGAAAATCAGTACGTCTACCTTATCTCAAGAGTGCGCGGTGCTAACGGCTTTCCGAAGCAGATAAAATCCTCCACAAACCCCGGCGGCATAGGTCACGGATGGGTAAAGCGCAGGTTCGTTGACCCATCGCCGCCAAACACCGCGTTCGTCGGGGAGGACGGAATGAGGCGCATCTTTATCCCCTCCCTGCTTGACGACAACTCCTTTCTCACCTCCTCCGACCCAGGCTACCGAAAGCGCCTCGAGGCGCTTCCCGAAAGGGAAAGGCGCGCGCTTCTTTACGGTGACTGGAACGTTTTTGAGGGGCAGTACTTTCCCGAATTCTCCTATGCCTCGCACGTGGTCGAGCCATTCCATATTCCCGAGGACTGGCGCAGGTACAGAACGATAGACTACGGCCTTGACAGGCTTGCCTGCCTTTGGATAGCGATAGCACCGAGCGGGGACGCATACGTTTACCGCGAGTATTGCGAGAGCAATCTGCCGATAAGCTTAGCGGCAGAAAAAATTCTTGAATTTACACCGCAGGGCGAACAGATATACGCGACATTAGCTCCCCCGGATATGTGGTCGAGAAGCCAGGAATCCGGCAAGAGCAAGGCAGAGATCTTTGCGGGCTGCGGCATAAATTTCACGAAGACGGCAAACGACCGCGAGTGCGGCTGGCTTGCGATAAAGGAGCTTTTGCGCGCAGACGGAAGGCGGCCCGGGATATTCTTCTTCCCGACCTGCACCGAGATCATACGATGCCTCCCACAGCTTATGATAGATAAGCTGCGCCCGACCGACTGCGCGACAGAGCCGCACGAGATAACCCACGCGCCTGACGCGCTACGCGGGTTTGCGATATTCCGCGCAAGGCCGAACGATACGAGGGCCGTCGGGCGCACCGTATGGAGCACCGATATGTGGGAGGACTTCAGACGCGCGGACAGCGGAGGAAAACAATACTTAATCAAAAAATACGGAGAACCAAATTGAACATTGAAACTTTAAACGAGACAGAGCGCCTTGAATACTTTCGCGAGCTTTACGAAAACGCAAGGGCGGCGTACGCGGATATTCTCGACGAGCTTGACGAAAATATGCGGCAATACCGCGGCTCGACCGAGATAGACGGGTCGCGCGAGCGCGCAAGCACGGTAAGAAATATTACCTACGAGATAATCGAAAGCCAGGTGTCCTCCGATATTCCGCACCCCAAGGTAGAGCCCTCCTATTACACAGAGAAGCGCTATAACAACGCAGTATCGATAGAAAGGCTTTGCTCGACGGTAAGAGACAGGCTTCCCTTTGAGGTAATAAACGACCTCGACGAGAGATTTACCTACATCTATGGCGGCAGCATCTTCTTCGTGGAATGGGATAATACCCTGCGCCACGGCAAGGAGATAGGCGGTGTTAGGGTGCATCTTATCTCCCCGACCGATTTCATTCCCCAGCCGTATATATACGATCCTTCGGATATGGACTTTTGCTTCTTACGCTTCACCACAACGCGAGAGGAGCTTGTAAGAAAATACGGTGCGAGACCCGAGAGCCTTGGCAATATAGATATGGGCGCCACGGTCGGCGCATCGCATGCGGCAGAGGTAATAGTATGCTTTTACCGCGGCGAGGGCGGTGAGATCGGACAGTTTATCTTCTCGAACGACCTGACACTAAAGGATATCCCAAGCTATTACAAGAGGAAGAGGACGGTCTGCAGAAAATGCTCTCACGAGGCGCATCTTTGCAGCTGTGAGGTCCCCGAGCTTATCTCGCAGGACATCTCGGTTGAGCATCTTTCGCGCGAGGTGGCAGACGGTATCGCGGGAGAATTTCACCCGAGAAATTCCGAGGGTGGTATTACCCTGCCCTACTATCTGCCGAAGAGATTTCCGATAGTAATAAGAAAGAACACCTCGGCAAAGGACAGCCTGCTCGGTCAATCCGACTGCAGATACATAAGACCCGAGCAGCAGGCGATCAATAAGATCGAGTCGAGAATACTCCAAAAGCTATTACGCTCCGGGGTTACGCCTATCATCCCCGAGGATGCAAGCGTATCGCTTAACAACTCGGTTTTCGGGCAGGTAATAAGAATGAAGCCCGGAGAGAGCGCAGACAGCTACGGCACGGTTGATACAACGCCGAGCCTTGACGCGGATATGCGCGAGGCAGACAGGCTTTACGACCATTCAAAGAGAATACTCGGAATTTCCGACGCGTACCTCGGTATGGACGACAGCTACACCGAGAGCGGTATTTCAAGACAGCTGAAGATCGACCGCGCGACCGGCAGACTTGAATCAAAGAGAAGGATGAAGGACTGTGCCTACGCAGAGCTTGACAGGATAATCTTTGAGCATTATCTCGCCTTTGCGGACGACGGCAGGCTTCTTTACCACAAGGATGCCTACGGCAGAGTTCACGAATCGGTCTTTTCCCGCTTTAATTTTATCGAGATAGACAGAAGAACCGGTCTTTATTACTACGACGACTCCTATCTTTTCTCGATAGATCAGGGCGGCGGCGCGGAATACCAAAGAGAGGCTCTTTGGAAGAGAAACCTCGAAAACCTTGAGGCGGGAACGCTTGGCGACAAGAGCGACCCCGTCACGCTACTACGCTACTGGCAATGCCAGCAAAGAGCGTTCTACCCCCACGCACGCGAGAATGTGGAATACTTCAGCCTTTTGGTTGATGAAAAATACAAATCTAATTATTTAAGTAAGGAAAAGAAAGATGAAGAATAAGGAAAAATCCCCCTATTGCACCAATAAATTTGGGCTTATCAAAGCCCCCAAGAAGGTAAGCGAGGGCGATCCCAAGGCTAAGGTCATCAAGGCCAAGGACGATCTGCGCACAAGGAGGGGCTGATATGTCGGAAACACTTGACGAAATAAAGGAGATCGGCACCGATAGCGCGCTCCCCGAGGACGGAGATATCATAACCGAGGCTGTGGGCGCGAAAGATGAGACGAGCGCAAACGGCGATATACCGCCAAATAACCTCGCGGCAAGCGGTGAGACTCCCGAGGTCCCCGTCGTAAGCGAGAAGTCACCCGAGGCGCCCGCGCACGAGCGCACCGCAAGCGAAATAATCATGGAGGACCTTGAGGAGCTTATCGCTGAGTTCCCCGAGCTTTCCGACCTGCGCGATGCAAGCGAGCTTTCCGATCCTATCCGATACGGCAAGCTTCGCGATCTTGGACTTTCTCCCAAGGAGGCGTATCTTGCAACCTCGGGCAGAAAAAGAATGATCGACACCCGCGCACATCTTTCGGGTGCAATGCCCAAGCCCCTTAACACACCGTCTAATATTTCCACATACGCAGTAAGATGCGTAAGGGAGCTTTTTGACGGCATCAGCGACGAAGAAATAATCAGCCTTTACAGAAGAGTAAACGGCTAAAACGAAAAGAAAGGAAAACAAAAAATGATAATTTATTCTAAAACCGACGACGTAGCTCCCGGCGCGATAGGCAAAATCGAAACTCCTATCAAAATGATAATCGAGCACGAGAGCGATCTTCAGAAAAAGCAGG
>JAFYRZ010000150.1 GCA_017546745.1 Clostridia bacterium | reverse complement strand
TTTTCCGGCTGCACCTCTCTCACCCTTGCCGTTATGCGAGACGGAGTTTCACTTATAGACAACTCGGCATTCTCGGGCTGCACCTCACTTTCCGAGGTCTATTTCGGTGCCGGGCTCGAGCGCATAGGTATATCTGCGTTTTACGCCTGCACCTCAGTGCGTGCGTTTTACTACTCGGCAGACAGAGACTCCTTTAACCGCATTACGTTTTCATCTACTCCTATCAATTCAGACCTTGTGATATGCGGAGTAGGCTATGGCAGGGTAAGTATTGAAATTCCCATCTCTACACCCACAAAAAGCATAAAGGCTCTTACGGTTGGCGGTGAGGAATACAGCTTTACCGCAAAGACCAGAAACGGCCTTATTTACGCTTTGATAATCTCCTCTGAGGACGAATACGCGCTCGACGGACTTACCGCAACCGCCCTCGGAGAAATCGACGCGGACAGCGATAGACACATCTCAGCCAGCACCTCCTTTACCGCCTATGACGAGGGCGAGGTAAACGGTGCTGATGCGATTTTAGGCTGCACGGTATGCGAGGCGTTTGACGGAAGAATATTTCTCTCGGGAAACGAGCGCCTGCCAAACACCGTCTTTTATTCCTCCCGCGACGCGTCGGGCAAGAATAATCCCCTTTATTTCGGGGCGTACAACTACTTTAACGACGGCACGGGTGGCTTTGGCGTTGAGTCAATGCTTGCCGCGGGAGATTCCCTTGCGGTATTCAAGTCGGGGGACAGCGGCGACGGCAGCATATACTACCACACGCCTAAGGAAACGGGTATAGATATATTGCCGAAAATATACCCCGTGTCGTATATTCACTCGGGAATATGTGCCGTAGGTCCATCTATTTCATTCTTTGACGACCCGATTTTCCTCTCTAAAACGGGCGTTATGGCGCTCGGCAAGAGAGCGGTAAATCTTGAGAGAAGCGTTTCTGTGCGCTCGCACAACGTAAACGCGCTTCTGCTCGCGGAGGACCTGAAAAGCGCATGCCTTGCCAGGTGGTGCGGATATCTTTTCCTGCTTACCGGAGAGCGCGCGTATCTTGCCGATTCGAGAGCGACCTTTACACACAAGACGGGCAGCGTTGAATATGAGTGGTATTACCTCAACGGAATAGGCACGTACAGGGGCGATAGACAGGTCTTCAGATACTCCCCCATCGCAAGAAGCGGATACTCTGTGCACGAGGCGGCAGACGAGATTGTAAGCACAATAGTCGGCTCAGCCACCCACCCTGACGGCAACATAATTTACTTCACAATAGAAAATGGCAAAAAGTACGAGGTGTACCCCGACGGAGAAATGAGGGGCGGCACTCTTTCTCCCGCAACAGCGCTGTGCTGTGCCGACGGGGACCTGCTCTTTTTCGGTACGGAATGCGGCGACGTCTGCATCTTTAACAACGACAAAAGAGGCGTTGCGCCCCCGAAGGACGGCGAGGCACAGAACACCGACGAGGAATACAAAAGGCTCTTTGCAAGAAGAATTCACCCTTATTACTACTCCTTTGCCGGACACGCGCCGCGCTACGCGCTGAGGACCGTCGCCGACGACGGCGGCTTCCCCAATACCACAAAATGCACCGAAAAGCATTCACTTACCGTAAAGCTTCGCTCACTCGGCAGCGGCAGCTTTGTCTGTGAGACAGGCACGGAGGCAGGCGGCTATAAGGAGATAGCAGAGCTTCCCGACTTTGCATTAAGCTTTTTCGAGCTTGATTTCTCTACCCTTTCGTTTTTCAACAGCGACTACACAACTCTGCCGCTTAAAGAAAAGGAAAAGGGCTGGATAGAAAAGACGGTGGGCTTTTATTCTGAAAAGCACCGCTCTCCCTTTGGAATATGCGCGGTAACCTACCGCTTCAGATTGAAGGGAAAAATTAAACTTTAAAGAAAGGAAAAAGAAAATGAAAAGCTCAAAAATTACAAGCGCAGAGATAGCGGATATGAAAATATCCGCCCTTCCGACGCGACCGACCGCACCCGCAGAATTCGGGGGCCGCGGATATACTGCCGCGCAAATGAAGGAGGCCTTTGATAAGCTTCCCCTCTACGTTATAGAGCGCTTCAACGCCTTAATCGACGATATTCGTGAGGAGGGCGGTGGCTCTATCACCGACGCTATCCCGACGGGAATTACGGAAGCCCCCACCCTAAAGGATATGCTGGCCGATATTAAAAGCGGCGAGATGTGTGCATATCTTAAAGCGCCGAGCGGCACTCTTTCAGAGTATCTTTTAACGCTTCGACAGGACATCGACAAGATAGCCGAGCATCTCAAAATCACCCTTTAAGGAGGAAAAATGAAAATAATTGTTTACGAAAACCGCGCCAATTCTTACGAATGCACCTACATACGAGAGGACGGAAGCGACGAAATTAAAATCGTTTTTGACGAGCCGCTTGACGCAAAGCTTACCCTTTCGGATAAGGTCGCAGACGTTAAAGCGGGCATTTGCACCGTCGGCATATCGGAGCTCGGCGAGGGAGAAATCTCACCCGTCCTCTTCCTTGGCGCAAGGCTCTTTAAACTTGAGCCCTTTATTGTAAAGGGTGGCGCGTTAATCGGAAAAAATCCCGACGAGAGCGTCGTCAGGGCGATTTCGGAAAGGTGCGAGGCAATTGACCGCCGTCTATCCGACGCTGAGCGCGCACTCAGGGATATCTACGAAAAAATTGAAACAAAAATCACATTCTAAAGAAAGGACAGCCAAATGAAAAAACACCTACTTATTTTGCTTATTGCAGCTCTTATTCTGTCGGTCCTTACTATCCCTGCGCTTGCCGCAGAGGGTGCAGCCGAGGAATATGCCAAGACAAACGTTTTTGAGCAGATTTATACAGAGCTGCTTTCGCATTCCGATAAAATTCTCTCTGCGCTTGCGTTTGTCGCCTCACTTTTGCTCGCTTTTACCTACAAGAAAGGTCTTTTACCTCTTGTAAAGGGCGCGCTCAACACTCTCGGCAGCTCCGTAACGACGCTTAAAGAGCAAACCGAGTCTGTCGCAGGCAAGGCGGACGAGGCAATGAGCGCGGCTCTCACACGGCTTATGGAGGCGGAGAAGCTGATGCTTTCCCTTACGGAAAGACTTGAGGTGCTCGAAAACGAGCTTTGCGACGCAAGGCACGACAGAGCGAAGCTCTCCGACATTCAAACGGTTATAAGCACACAGGTTGATATGCTCTATGAGATATTTATCTCAAGCTCCATCCCCCTCTACCAGAAGGAAGCGGTCGGAGAAAAGATTTGTGCAATGAAGAGAGCACTCGCGGAAAAGAGTGAGGACGGAGCAAATGAATGAGCGCGCAAAGGAATTTATACTGAGGGCGCTCGGGCTGATATTCTGCACGGTGCCGGTGATAGCCTCTATCATTCTCTATTTTCCCCTCTGGCAGCAGAAGGGGGGCGCAGCGGTGCTGTCGGGCTTCACCCTTATTCTTATCATTCTTTCACTTATCCCGTTTTTTAATACCGTGAAGCATATGCTTCGCTCCCCTGCGGCGCATACTATGTGGTTTATCATATTCGTTATGTTTTTCCTGCTCTCGAAGATTGCCGCGGAAATGACCGTAATATCCTTTGTCGGATTTGTAGGCAACCTTATCGGCGCGCTCTTATTTAAGGCGGCAAGAAAAATAGGCAGGGCGGAGGACAAGCGTGAAGGATAAATTTGAAATCTCGCTTCTTGAATCGGGAGAATTTGTTAAAAAGGGGGCTACCGCGCTCATAAATAACGCGGGGCGGGCGATAGCCGTAATCACCCTCGTTATATCAGCTCTTATCCTCTTTACCGACATCGGATTTTCAGGCTTTTATGCAAAAACCTTTACCTCTACACTTACCGTGACGCTTATAGCATCATATCTTATGTATTTTTCAATGGAGGACGCGGGCGAAAAGCTCGGCGAGGAAAGCGAGGAATACAAAAGGGCGAGCGAGAGGTGCAAGAGCCTTGCGGGGCGGATTAGCGGAGATATGATTTCAGAGCTTCGTCTCTTTTGCAAAAATTATGCAGACGAGGAATTGAAATACAGAAAAATAAGCCTGCTCATGCATTACGGCTACGGCGAGGAGGAGTATGAAAGGTATCTTTCGGGAGGGGGCACGGATAAAAGAGCAAAAAGAGCATTCAGGCGTGCAGACCGCCTGAAGCCCGCCGCCCTTACTCCGAGGGCGCTTCTATGCGGTGAGGGCAAGGCCTTAAAAAACGAGCTTATAAACCCGGAGAGGTCAAAAATATTTTGTATGCTCCTGAGACTTTTGCCGACGACCGTCTGTATGACGGTTACCGTTTCGGTTATACTCACCACTAAAGAAAATCTCGGTGCGGCG
>JAFYRZ010000149.1 GCA_017546745.1 Clostridia bacterium | reverse complement strand
TGAAATCCGACAGCGTCGGATGAAATCGCTCCGCGATGAAGTCCGTCCTTCGACGGGTTGAATTAAAGAAATAACGATCCGCCGCGGAATTTCCGCGGCGGATTTTTTAACTCATCGAAAGCTTGGCTTTCGACTTCATCCGCCGAGGGCGGACTTCATCACGCACGTGACTTCATCCCCGAAGTCTGCTTTGGGGATTTAACTCATAGCTGCGCGCTTTGCGCGCCTTCCGCGGCGGATTTGCTTACACAAAAAACGAGGACAGAGCCGCGCTCTGTCCTCGCAATTATTCATTATTTATTTTCTATTCTTCACGCTCTTAACGAGTGCGGGGACGTCGATCTGCGAGAGGATAACGGCAAGGAATACGATAACGCAGCCGATATATTCGCGCGGCTGCATGACCTCCTTTAAGAAAAGGGCAGAGCCAACGACGCCGAACACCGATTCGAGCGAGAGAATGACCGCCGCGGCGGCAGGGTGGACGTTCTTTTGTGCAACGATCTGCAGGGTGAACGCGATACCGCTCGAGCAAACGCCAAGGTAGAAAAGGTGGGGGAAATACTCACCGATAACGTCAAAGGCGATAGGATTCTCGATTATAAGAGCGACGATGGTGCTAAGCACAAACGCAACGAAGAACTGCACGCAGGAGAGCCTAATGCCGTCGCTTCCGGGGGAGAATTTGTCGATGCAGATTATGTGCAGGGCGAAGATCACCGCGCAAAGAAGAACGAGCAGGTCGGACGCGTCAACCGTAAAGTTTTCCTTAATGCAAAGAAGCCAGAAGCCTACGACCGCGATCGCAACGCTTACCCAAACGTTAACGGGAGAGCGCCTTTTTATAAGCAGGCCGAGGATCGGAACGAAAAGCACGTAGAGCGCTGTGATAAAGGCAGACTTGCCTGCATCCGTGCCGCCGTTTATGCCGTACTGCTGGAGCGCCTGTGCCACGGTGAGGACCGTACCGCAAACGATACCGCCGATAAGCTCGGTCTTATTGACGTCGATAAAACGGCTGTTTCTCTTTGAGAAAAGCTGTCTTTCGGATTTCGTAAGCCTGTCGGAGATCATAATTACGGGGATAAGGAAAAGCCCTGCGAGAATGGTTCTCACGGCACTCATGGTAAAGGGTGCAAGCGCGCTCGCAACCTTTTGCGAGGAGAAGCCGAAGCCCCAGATAGCCGCCGCCATAAGCATCATAAATGCGGAATAGTATTTTTTCATTTTTAATATCCTTTTTATTTTTTACGGATTGTATTATAGCATAAATTTACGGTTTTGTCAAGTTCTACCGCCCGACTTTTATCCTGAAAATAAACCGTCCTGAAAGGGGCGCGAGGCCACCGTTAGGCGAGGGTGAAAAGGCTCTCGCATCATCAAAAAACGCTGCAAGGTAGCGCAAAATGCAAACCAAGGATTACAAAAGCGGTAATTATGCGGGCGTTTGCCCCTCTGTTTCGTTTTCCTCGGGCGGGCGGGGAATAGGCTCTGCCTCCATTATCCTCGCATAGCAGTCGTAGTTGTCCGGCACCTCAAAGCGCACACCAAGTATCTTTATATATCTGAGGTAGTCGTAGTTGTAGGTTGAAAGGGGGCGCGCGTAGGTATCGACCGTTTGCGCGGCGACAAGCGGCTCGTCACCGTCAAAGCCGACGATAAGCAGGGTGTGGTAAAAGCCGTCTCCTCGTCTTGCAAGCTGGATAACGTCGCCTACCTCAAGGTTGTCAGCGCCGACCTCGCGCCCAAACGGGCCCGTACCGTTATTTTCTGTCATAAAGTTGTAAAAATATTCAACACCGGTCCAAGAGGGCGATCTTTCGTCAAGCGAGATGTAATACCACCCAAAGGTCGGCGTGTAGTTCATTTCGCAAGAGCCGGCATAAATGCTTTGCGAAACGAAGTTCGTGCAGTTGCCGCCAAGCTCACGGAAATCTCCGAAAAGCGGATTTTGCGCAAAGGCATAGCGGCGCGCGTAATTTACCGCGTTTTCGCGGCGATAGGGCTTTTCTGCAAGCATAAAAATTCCTTTCGTTTTTTAAATATTTTACGCGATAGAAGAAAAAAGTGTGAAAAATATCTTGAAATTTCGCCAATAATGTTGTATAATTATTTCATTAAATCTAAAGTTGCCGCTATGCGGCAGGGAGGTATAAATGGATTCCAATAAAAGACCCGATTCTATGGAAAGAATCACCACCAAGGCGCTCGCAGACGCTTTTATTGAGGAGCAGGTTGCGGCAGTTCGCGCTCAGGTAGGTGACAAAAAGGTGTTGCTCGCTCTTTCCGGCGGCGTAGATTCCTCCGTCGTTGCGGCTCTTCTTATCAAGGCTATCGGAAAGCAGCTCGTTTGCGTGCACGTTAACCACGGCCTTATGCGTAAGGACGAGTCCGAGAACGTTGTTAAGATCTTCGGCGAGGAGCTTGACGCTAACCTCGTTTACGTAGACGCTACCGACCGCTTCCTTGATCTTCTTGCAGGCGTTTCTGAGCCCGAGAAGAAGAGAAAGATCATCGGCGCGGAGTTCATTAACGTATTTGCCGACGAGGCAAGAAAGCTCGAGGGCGTTGAGTTCCTTGCACAGGGAACTATCTACCCCGATATCCTTGAGAGCGTAAAGGCGGCAGAGGGTAAAAAGGCGGTCAAGTCGCACCACAACGTTGGCGGACTTCCCGAGGACCTTAACTTTGAGCTTGTTGAGCCCGTTAAGCTTCTTTATAAGGACGAGGTAAGAGTTGTCGGCGAGGCGCTCGGACTTCCCCACGCTATGGTTTACCGTCAGCCGTTCCCCGGCCCCGGCCTTGGCGTTCGTTGTCTCGGTGCTATCACTCGCGACAGACTCGCAGCTCTCCGTAAGGCAGACGCTATCCTCCGTGACGAGTTTGATAAGTGCGGCCTTGCCGAGAAGGTTTGGCAGTATTTCGTAGTTATCCCCGACATTAAGTCCGTCGGCGTTAAGGACGAGAGCCGCTATGAGGGCTGGCCCGCAATAATCCGCGCCGTAAATACCAAGGACGCTATGAGCGCCACCATCGAGGAGATCCCCTACGCGGTTCTTCATAAGGTAACCGCGCGCATCACCGCCGAGGTAGACGGCATCAACAGAGTTCTTTACGATCTTACTCCGAAGCCTGTTGGAACGATTGAATGGGAATAAGGCATTTGCCGATGGCAAATGCAATTAAATCCGCGTTTCGCGGAATAAATCTGCTTTGCAGATGAAGTCCGAGCAAGCTCGGATGAAGTCGCCGCGGCGATAAGCGGATTTAATTCAACCGAAAGCTTTAGCTTTCGACTTCATCCACCAAGAGTGGACTTCATCATAAAATGATTTAATCCCCAAAACTCAGTTTTGGGGATTTCGTTATACCTACCCTCTGCCCGACGTGCGCGAATTTTGTCTTGACAATTTCTCCCCGATGGGGTATAATAGTAGTGTAAAATGAAAGAGGGCTTTTTGGCGCTCCGGCGCTTTGGCTCGTTATTTTTTTGGAGATTTTATGAAAGAAAAGAGAGTTTTTTCCTGCGAGCTTGCGTACGTCATCGGGCTTCTTTCGCTCGGGTTTGGTACGGCGCTTTCGGTCGTCGCGGACTTTGGCGTTTCTATGGTGGTTGCGCCGGCGTATCTTTTGCACCTTAAGGTGTCAGAGCTTTTGCCGTTCTTCTCGTTCGGCATGGCGGAGTACACCTTGCAGGCGGTGCTTGTCCTCGTTGTTGCCTGCCTTATGCGCCGATTTAAGATATCCTACCTTTTCTCGTTCGTAACGGCGGTGCTTTACGGCCTTGCGCTTGACGGGTCGCTTTTTTTGATAGAGCTTCTTCCTGCGGAATTTCTTTCTGCGATCGCGGTAAGGGTAGCCTTTTATTTCCTCGGAATGGCGTTTGCCACCCTTGGCGTTTCATTCTTCTTTCACACCTACATATCCCCCGAGGCATACGAGCTTTTCGTAAAGGAGCTTTCGGCAAAGTACGGCAAGGATATTCATAAATTTAAGATCGCCTACGACGTTTGCAGCTGTCTTATCGCGATTCTTATGTCGTTTATCTTCTTTGGCTTCTTCCGCTTTGAGGGTGTAAAGCTCGGAACTATTATCAGCGCCGCTCTTAACGGCGTTATGATCTCCGGCTTCTCGAAGCTTCTCGATAGATTCTTCGTCTTTGAGGATAAATTGCCGCTAAGAGGGTTTTTTGATAAGTAAATGTAAATCTAAGTATACAAAAAAGAGCAAGGATAAAGGAAAACCTTAGTCCATGCTCTTTTTATTTTTCGGGTCGCCGAGGACGTCGACCCTTACAAATACCGCGTTCGCGGAGATCGGGTCGTCGAGGACGTTGACCTCTACAAATACCGCGTTTGCGGAGATCGGGTCGCCGAGGACGTCGACCCCTACAATTACCGCGTTTGCGGAGAGAGTATGTTATTGCTCGCGGAAGGTGATAGTTCCCTCCGCCGCGTCCATCGCGTCAACGATTGCAAGCGACTCGAGCTTATAGCCGAGATTTCTTATAACCCTGCCGCCGATCTGGAAGCCCTTTTCGATAGCGATGCCGATGCCGGCAACCGTAGCGCCCGCGCTCTCGGTGATAGAGATAAGCCCCTGAAGAGCACAGCCGTTAGCAAGGAAATCGTCTATGATAAGAACCTTGTCACTCTCGCCAAGAAATCTCTTCGAAACGATAACGTTGTTCTTGTTCTTGTGTGTGAACGACTCTACCTCGGCAACGAGAACGTCGCCGTCGATGTTCACGCTCTTCGACTTCTTTGCAAATACCATAGGCACACCGATGTGCTTTGCTACGAAGCAGGCGATGCCGATGCCGGACGCCTCAATGGTCAAAACCTTCGTTATATCAATGCCTGCAAAGCGGCGCTTAAACTCCGCGCCTATCTCGTCGAGAAGCTCGACGTCCATCTGATGGTTAAGAAAGCTGTCTACCTTAAGAACGTTGCCCTCCTTAACAAGGCCGTCCTTTAAAATTCTTTCCTCTAAGAAATTCACCTTTATGTCCTCCGCTTAACTGTTTTTTCGTTTGTTTTGTCGTCCGTGGTGGGCTTTACTGCTCCTTTGAAATAAGCGCGCCGTCTTCCTCGTAAACCTTTAAGAATATGGGTCGCTCGTTCGGTGTCTTGTTCGGGGAATGAACGGTGAGACAAAGCTCTCCGTCAAGCTTTTTGAAGATCATACCGTGGCCGCTGTCGCCCTCGCGGAGGATTCGGTCACAGTGGTGCCACTCGCCAAGGAGCGAGTCGGCATAAGCCGTACCCATAGCGTAGCCGGTCGTAAAGCTCGACCAAACGAGGTAGAGCCTGTCTGTGCCCTGATAGATAAACGGGCCGTCGGTAACGTAGTCGTTTCCGGTGCTGGTCTTATTTAATCTCTGCGGCTTTGCCCAGCCGGACTCGGATGCCGCGAAGAGTCGCTTCGGCTCACCGACGGTGCCGTCAAGGTCGGGGGTGAGCTCTATCGCGTAGATCTCTCCGTCGCGGTTCGGGATAGAGCACCACTCGCGGCAGAAGATCATATATGGCTTACCGTCCTCTACCCAGAGCGTTCCGTCAAGACAGCCCCACTCCGAGGGGGTGAGAGGCTTATTCACCGTAGGCACGAACGGGCCGTAGGGTGTGTCTGCAACGAGTGCCATCGTTCCGCGCTGAAATCCCGTGCGGAAGAAGGTCGCAAGCATATAATATTTTCCGTTATATTTATGTACCTCGGGCGCCCAGAAGCTATGCTCACCGAAGAAGTCCTCGGTCGGGGTAAAAACGGTGTAGGGGCCGTCAAATTCCTCGAGGTCATTACTTACGTACATATTAAAGCCGTCGCGGCCGCGCCAGGGGTCCTTGTTCGTCGTACCGTAGAGGTAGTACTTGCCGTCCTCTACAAGCACGAACGGATCTCTCATCTGTATCTCGTTTGCCTTCATAAGAAAAATCCTTTCATTTCCTTTTATATTATTTTAATATGATTTTCTAAAAAAGTCAAGGAAAAATCCCCGCCTTCGACATACTTTTTTAAAAATCTTGACTTTGCCCTGTGCGCACTTGACTTTTTTCATAAAATATACTAAAATATTATAGGAAAAAATACACCGCGGTTGGGTTTTCGACCCCGTGCGGCAAAAACGAAAAAGAAAAGAGAAAAAATGGAAATCAAGAACGAAAAAGCAAGCATATTTACAAGGCCATACGTGCTTATATTCTCGGCGCTCCTTTGCTGTGCGCTCTGGGGCAGTGCCTCGCCCGCTATCAAGATAGGATATCAGCTCCTTTCGGTTTCGGGCGTTCCCTCGACCATACTTTTCGCGGGCGTGCGCTTCTTTATGGCGGGTATCATCACGGTTGCGATATACAGCCTCGCAAGGAGAAGATTCCTCTATCCCAAAAAGGAAAATATCCCCCGCGTCCTTACCGTAAGCGCCTTTCAGACGGTTATACAGTACATATTTTTCTATATCGGACTTGCAAACACCACGAGCGTAAAGGGCACTATCGCCTCCGGCTCGTCCGCGTTCTTCTGCGTGCTTATCGCAAGCCTTGTTTTTAGGCAGGAAAAGCTCACCGCAAAGAAGATACTTGCCTGCGTGCTCGGCTTCGCGGGAATTATCGTGGTAAACCTCTCGGGTCTTACCCTTACTATGAATTTCCTCGGTGACGGCTTCGTTATTCTCTCCACCGTGTCCTACGCATTCTCCTCGGTGCTTATGAAGCGCTTCTCGAAGCACGAGGACCCCGTCGTTATAAGCGGATATCAGTTTATCGTCGGTGGTGCGTTTATGATAATTTTCGGCCTCTCGCTCGGCGGTAAGATCTCGCTTACGAGCGGCGGAGGTATCGCGCTCCTTATATACCTTGCGTTCCTCTCGGCTATCGCCTACGCGCTCTGGGGGCTTCTCCTTAAGTTTAACCCCGTCTCGCGCGTCAGCATCTTCTCGTTTACGACGCCTATCTTCGGCACTGTCCTCTCTATTCTTCTTCTCCCCGGCACGAGCGGCACCTCGCCCGTAAATATCGCGATAACCCTCGTCCTCGTTTCCGCGGGAATCTTCCTCCTTAACTAT
Organism: Clostridia bacterium; assembly: GCA_017546745.1. Next base: position 7,829 of record JAFYRZ010000149.1, on the reverse strand, counting down.
ACGGGGAAGAAAAGGTAAATTTAATAAATATCAGCCGCGTGGTGCCTTATCGCGCGGCTTTCTTTTGTCAAAATCAAGGTAAGATGTTAATTTGTAGGGGTCGACGTCCTCGGCGACCCGAGAAAACAAACAAATTGTTTTTGAATATAGGAATTAGAAAAGCAAGAGTGATTGTATCCTAAACGGGTCGCCGGGGACGTCGACCCCTACGGGTGGTGCGTGCATACTATATCCAAAGCACATATCGCTCGCCAAAGGCGAATATCGTCGCTTGTCCGCCTTTTGGCAGGTAAGGCAAGGTGACGTTTTTCCCCAAAAGTTGGCGCAGGAAACAAAAAATTTAAAAATAAGTATTGAAACGCGCGCATTATTATGGTAAAATCTTTTATTATATATATTTAGAGGTGGATATGAAAAAGATCAGAGTTGCGATAGCAGGATACGGAAATCTCGGCCGCGGTGTTGAGCTTGCGGTAGGGGCGGCGCCCGATATGGAGCTTGTTGCGCTTTTTACGAGAAGAGACCCGGAGAGCGTTAAGACGGCAAGCGGTGTAAAGGTATACCCTATGGCGGCGGCTTCCGAGATGAAGGACGAGATAGACGTTTGTATTCTCTGCGGCGGCAGTGCAAACGACCTGCCCGAGCAGACCCCCGAGCTTGCGAAATATTTTAACGTTATCGACAGCTTTGATACCCACGCAAGAATACCCGAGCATTTTAAGAGGGTGGACGAGGTGTGCCGCGCGGCAGGAAGAGTCGGTGTGATCTCTGTCGGCTGGGACCCCGGTATGTTCTCGCTTATGCGCCTTTATGGCGGTGCGGTGCTTCCTCTGGGCGAGGACTACACCTTCTGGGGCAGGGGCATCAGCCAGGGCCACTCGGACGCAATAAGAAGAATTCCCGGTGTTGTTGACGCAAGGCAGTACACCGTACCTAAGGGGGAGGCGCTTGCGCGCGTTCTTGGCGGAGAGAGCCCCGAGCTTACAACGAGAGAAAAGCACCTGCGCGAGTGCTACGTAGTAGCCGAGGACGGAGCGGACAAGGACGCTATAAAAGAGGCTATCGTTACGATGCCTAACTACTTCGCAGACTACGACACCGTAGTTAATTTTATAACCCTCGAGGAGCTTCGCCGCGACCACGCGGGCATACCCCACGGCGGCAGAGTTATCCGCACGGGAAAAACCGGGGAGAAGAATACCCACGTTATCGAATATAGCTTAAAGCTCGACTCTAACCCCGAGTTTACCGCAAGCGTTATCACGGCATACGCGCGCGCGACGTACAGGCTTGCCATGGAGGGCGAGGTCGGCTGTAAGACGGTTTTCGATATTGCACCGAAATACCTCTATCCCGACTCTCCCGATTACCAGAGAGAGCATCTTCTCTAAAAGCAAAACCGACCCCGAGAAATTTTGCAGGGTCGGTGAAATGTTAATTATAGTTGTCAATTTTAAGGCTTACCTCGCCAAAGGTGAGCCGTCTTTCCTCGCCGCGCTCGGTTAGGACCGAGAGGGAGAAATCATCGTTTATGCCGAGCGCCGTGGCGTAATAATCGCCCGAGCTTACCTCGCTTACCAAAATGCGCCTCTTCGTAAGGATCGAGCGCGCGCGGTATTCCTCGAGGGGCGGTGTGTCCGAAAGACGCGCCAAAAGACGCTCGTAGACCGCGGCAAGAAGCTCCTCGGCAGAAATCTTAAAGCCGTGTGCCTCAAGGTCGGTTGCTATCTCGTCAACGGGAGCACCGCGGAAGGCGGTTTTAAGGTTTATCCCGATACCGATAAGGTAGTATCTTCCCCCGCCCTCGATATGGCTCTCGCAGAGTATTCCCGCAAGCTTTTTTCCGTCAAGGTAGAGGTCGTTTACCCACTTTATACCGACGCCTCTGCCGGTCAGGGCTTCTATCCCCTCTGCTGCGGCAACGGCAACGGTGGGCGTCAGCGCCTCCGTGTGCTTAACCAAAGACTCGTCAAGCCTTACGGTCATATAAAGCCCGGCGCCGTCCGGAGAAACGAAGCGGCGCTCAAGCCTGCCGCGCCCTGCCGACTGTCCGTCGGCAACGAACACCTCGCCTATGCCGTCTTGGCGCTCGAGGATATCGTGCGCGTCGCGCTCTCCGTTAGCCAGCCTTGCCTGGCGGTTGGTGGAGTCGGTCAGGGGGAAGTGATAGACCGCGCGCGGAGGATATTTAATTTTCTCTAATTTCTCGCGCAGAACGTCAGGCTTCACGGTACATACCTCTCTTTTATTTGAGGATATTTTATCATAAAGCCGACCGATTGTCAAGTCGGGTCATTCTTATATAAGCCTTTTAGTTATGACGTTACCTCGGCAGCCGCACCGATTTTTAAAGACCCATGCGGCAAAATTTAACGCTTGGCGCTTTCGCCAAAAAGGAGAACTCAATGAAAAAAGGACTTAAAATCACGGCACTCTGCCTATTTCTCGTTATGACGGTGCTGTCGCTCGCATCCTGCTCGGTTGCGGCAGACCCGTTCGCAAGCGGAGGGATCAGCTACGAGCAGCTTATGGCTGCGCTCGAGAAATACGGAAACGACGGTGATAACATCAACGTTACCGTACAGGGCGGCACGGAGGGCGACCTTCTTATGGCGAGCCACGCGATACTCTCCTCGGTAAGCGTTATAAGCAAGTTCAGCGACAGGCGCGATCCCACGACAGGCAAGAGCCTCGGTGAGAGTGCTTCGGCAGGCTCGGGCATAATCTACCGCTTGAACAAGGCGGCGGGCGACGCATATATCGTTACAAACTACCACGTCGTTTTTAACGAGGCGTTCGTAAGAAACGGACAGATCTCGGACGATATCAAGGTTTATCTTTACGGTCAGGAATACAAGGATTACGGCATCTCCGCTACCTACGTCGGCGGCTCTATGAACTACGACGTTGCGGTGCTTAGGGTGACGAACAGCGAGATCCTTCGCACCTCGTCGGCTATGGCGGCAAGCTTTGCGGACTCCGACCTTATAACCCCGCTTGAGCGCGCTATCGCGATAGGAAACCCGAACGGTGAGGGCATCGCGGTGACCTCGGGCATTATCAGCGTTACGAGCGAGTATATAGACCTCAGCCTTACGAGCGGCTCAAGCACGCAGTACCGCGTTATCAGGACCGATGCCGCGATAAACAGCGGAAACTCGGGAGGCGGACTTTTCAATGCAAAGGGCGAGGTCATAGGTATAATACACGCGCGCGCAAGCCTCAGCTATGCGGATAACGTCGGCTACGCTATCCCCGGCAATCTTGCAAAAGCCGTGGTCGAGAATATTCTCGATAACTGCGACGGCGGTGAGAACAGAAGCGTTCTTCGCTGCCTTCTCGGAATTATGACGACCTCGCACGACTCGAAGGCGGTATACGACACCGAAACCGGCAGGGTCTATATAAACGAGAAGGTACGCGTCGCAGAGATCGTTGCCGGCGGAAAGTCGGTCGGAAAATTTAAGGTAGGCGACATCATCACCGCCGTTAATATCGCGGGCGACGATTACCCCGTAACCCGTGCGTGGAGCGTTGCGGACGCTATGCTGAACACCAGAGTTGGCGATACCGTGACCTTTAAGGTCGATCGCGACGGTGAGGAGATAACCCTCGTATTTGAGATAACCGCCGACTTTGTCGTTGCGGATTAAAAAGGAGTGCTTATGGACAAGAAAATTACCTTAAACCCCGACAAGGAGGTTGTCGCGGCAATAAGAGAGGGACTTAAGAAAACGGGCGGATATTGCCCCTGCCGACTTGAGCGTATCGAGGACAATAAGTGCATCTGCCGTGAGTTCCGCGAGCAGATAGCCGACCCCGACTTCGAGGGCTTTTGCCACTGTATGCTTTACTACAAGAAAAAATAAGCGAGCGAGAAATTATGAGAATACTTGCGATAGGCGACGTTACAAGCCCTTGCGGACTTGAGCATCTGAGAAAGAGCCTTTGGGCGGTAAGACGCGCGAATAAGATAGACTTTTGTATTGTGAACGCTGAGAACGCATCCTTTATCACCGGCATCTCACCCGAGGGGGCAGAGGAGCTTATAAAGTCGGGGGCGGATGCGGTGACCGGTGGAAACCACACTATGCACAATAAGGCGACCTACACCGCGCTCGACGAGCGCGAGGAGCTTCTTCGCCCGATAAACTTCGGTGACACGGCTCCCGGCCACGGCTATTCTATCCTCGACTGCGAGGGCTACCGCATCCTCGTTATAAACGCGCTCGGTAGGGTACATATAGAGCCACAGCTCGACTCGTTTTACGGATATATCGACAGGCTTCTCTCTCGTGAGGAGGGAAGATATGATTTTGCGGTGCTTGACCTGCACGCGGAGGCGACCGGAGAAAAGCTTGCCGCGGCATACGCATACGACGGAAAAATAAATATCGTCTTCGGCACGCATACCCACGTTCCGACGGCAGATTACAGGATTTTGCCGAATGGCACGGGCTACGTTTCCGACCTCGGTATGTGCGGTGAGTCGGGCGGTGTTTTAGGTATGGACCCCGAGGTCGTCGTTGCGAGAATGAGAAGCGGTCTACCGCATAAATTTAAGGCGGCGGGCGGTGTACCCGAGGCAGACGGAGTTATCTTTGACCTTGATACCGCAAGCGGAAAAGTTACCGCAATTGAAAGAATTAAGTTCTGAAAAGACAACAAAAGCTTACAATTTGAGAAAAGGAGGACGGTAAAATGGAGCTAAAATGCGACGTTGCCGTTATCGGAGCAGGGCACGCAGGCGTTGAGGCGGCTCTCGCCTCGGCAAGAATGGGCGCCCTAACCGTTCTTTTTACGATAAATCTTGACGCGGTCGCAAATATGCCCTGCAACCCCTCTATCGGAGGAAGCGCAAAGGGTCATCTCGTCTTTGAGATAGACGCCCTTGGCGGTGAGATGGGCTATGCCGCAGACCTCGTTACCCTGCAGTCAAGAACGCTTAACCTCGGTAAGGGCGCGGCGGTACATTCAAAAAGAGTGCAGGCAGACAGAAACGCTTACAAGGCGATTATGAAGAGGACTATCGAGTCCGAGAGGAATTTAAGGCTCATACAGGCTGAGATCACCGAGCTTTTGACCGAGGACAAGGACGGAAAGGTTACCGTAGTCGGAGTTAAGACACGCCTTGGCGAGGAGTTTTTTGCAAAAAAGGTGATTATCGCTACCGGTACGTTTCTTGATAGTATGATATTCGTTGGGGATAAGGCGTATTCCGCAGGACCTGACGGAATGTGCGCGGCAGAGGGGCTTTCCGATTCGATAAGGGCGCTTGGCATAGAGCTTATGCGCTTCAAGACCGGCACGCCTGCAAGGGTGCATCGCCGTTCGATTGACTTCTCGGCGCTTGAGGAGCAGCTTGGCGAGGAATTTCCCGTGCCGTTTTCCTCGCGTACCGAGAATTATACCGCAGATACGGTAAATAAGCTCCCCTGCCATATAGTTTACACCAACGCCGATACTCACGCGGTGATACTCGATAACATCGAGAGAAGCGCTATGTATTCGGGTAACATCACGGGCGAGGGCCCGAGATATTGCCCCTCGATAGAAACCAAGCTCGTCCGCTTTAAGGATAAGCCGCGCCACCAGCTCTTCGTTGAGCCCTGCGGCACGGATACCGACGAGATGTATATTCAGGGCTTTTCATCGAGCATGCCGACCGACGTACAGCACGCGATGCTAAAAACCCTCCCCGGCTTTGAAAACGCCGAGATAATGAGGTACGCATACGCTATCGAGTACGACTGCGTTGAGCCGACGCAAATGCTCCCGACGCTTGAATTTAAGGCGGTTTCGGGTCTTTACGGCGCGGGTCAGTTTAACGGCACCTCCGGCTACGAGGAGGCGGCGGCACAGGGACTCGTTGCGGGCATCAACGCCGCGCTTGCGGTAAAGGGCGAGGAGCCGATGATACTCTCGCGCTCGTCCTCTTATATCGGCACGCTTATAGACGACCTTGTCACCAAGGGCACGCGTGAGCCGTACAGAATGATGACCTCGCGCAGTGAGTACCGCCTGCTTTTAAGGCAGGATAACGCACCTCTTAGGCTCTCGGAGATCGGCAGGAGAGTAGGGCTTCTTAACGACGAAAGATACAGAGCGTTCACCGAGCGCCGCGAGGCTATCGAGCGCGAGATAAAAAGGCTTGAAACGACGGTCATCGCGCCTACCGAGGAGGTAAACTCGCTTCTTTCGGAGAGGGGAAGCGCTAACATAACCACGGGAATTAAGCTCTCGGAGCTTCTTCGGCGCCCCGAGCTTGACTACGATGTTTTAGCGCCGATAGATAAGACCCGTCCCGAGCTGCCATTCGCGGTCTATAACACTGCCGCGATACAGATAAGGTACGAGGGCTATATCAAGCGCGAGCTTGCCGAGGCAGAGAAGCATAAGCGCCTCGAGGATAAGAGGATCCCCGAGGGTATCGACTACAAGGCTATTACCGGCCTGCGCCTTGAGAGCGCGGAAAAGCTCGATAAGATCCGCCCGGTCAGCATCGGCCAGGCGTCAAGAATTAGCGGAGTTAACCCCGCGGATATCGGAGTTTTGTTGATATATCTTGGTAATAATTAGTGCGTAATCTATATTCCTTTACATAGAAATAGGCTGTCTCAGATTTTGCATTTGAGACAGCCCCGTTTTCTTTATTTACTCTTGCCTATGAAGCATATCATAACTTGCCGTAGGCAATCATAACTGCGTGGCGACAGCCCGCTATTTCACCGGCATACCGAAGATTTTAGCCAAAAGCCTTCGCAGCACCTTCGGTGAGCGTACTATTACTATTTTCACGGCGATCTCCTTTTGTGAAATTCTGCTTCCATTTTATGCCGTGGCAAAAAATGCGTTACAAGCCACATAGCGCCCGAAAGCCGCCGAATAGTGAGCGGCTATTGAAAAAGCGCCGCCTCGGTGGTATAATAGTCCTGAAAGGAGCCGAATTATGAAGCTAACCGTTATTATAGATAAGGAAAGAGACGAGGAGATCGTTCTCTATCTTAAGGAGCATAAGCCCCTTGAGGAAAGGATTCGGGGGATTTTAGGCGTAGAAGAGCCGGAGCTTATCGGCTACGATGAGCGCGGTGCTATACGGCTTGACATAGCCTCCGTCAGCTGCTTTTCTGTCGAGCTTGGCAGGACGGTTGCCGTCGTCGGAAAGAAGAGATACCGCGTAGACAAAAGGCTCTACGAGCTGTCGGCGCTCCTTGATGAGAGCTTTATAAAAATCAATCAGTCCTGCATCGCAAATATAAAAATGATAGAGCGCTTTGACGCATCGCTCGGCGGCTCGCTCATCGTTATCTTCAAGGACGGAAACCGCGACTACGTCTCGCGCCGTCAGTTAAAATCAGTAAAAGAAAGGATAGGATTCAAACTGTGAAAAATTACGTAAAATGCTTTCTTCACCGCGGCTTGATCTTCGGCGGCTTCGGCCCTATTATCTTGGGGCTGGTCTTTCTCATAATAGAGAAGTGCGGCACGCCCATCGACCTCTCGGGCGGGGAGATATTGCTCTCTATCATATCGACCTACCTTATCGCATTCGTCCAGGCGGGCGCAAGCGTCTTTAACCAGATAGAAGCCTGGCCCGTGGCGAAGAGCCTCGGGTGTCATCTCGGCTCGCTTTACATCGTCTACGTCCTCGCGTATCTCCTAAACTCCTGGATACCCCTCGAGCCCGTCGTGATACTTGTTTTCACCGCCATCTTCCTTGCCGTCTACTTTGCCGTCTGGCTCACCGTTTTTCTCTCGGTCAAGGCCGTCAGCCGCAAAATGAGCCAAAAAATCAAATAATTGTTTACAAAAAAGCAAGAAAAAGCAGA
>JAFYRZ010000148.1 GCA_017546745.1 Clostridia bacterium | reverse complement strand
TCTTTGCGGTCTTTTCCGCGTCGGAAATCGCGCTTTCTTCTGCCGTATCCTTTATTTTGCCTACTGCAGAGCTGATAGCACTAAGCGCGCCCTTAAGCAAGGGCAAAAGCCCCTTCTTATATAAAACGGCAATAATGAACGAGCCGCCAAAGGCAAGAACGCAAAGTATCTCGCTTATGTAATCCGTCACGGCATCGTAAAGCCTTTCGAAGAAGTTGACCTCGGTGGCTTCTGCCTCAGCATCACCGACGTCATCGGCGTTCGTTTTAACGTCCGCGATGACGGTATCTGCTTTACTCTCTGCATCTACCCCGTAGGATGAAGCATTCTCATCAAATGCCGCAAGCGTGCCGACGGAAAGCGAGCCGAAAATAAGCAGCGCTACCATTAAAACGGTAAAAAAATTCTTTGCAAATTTCGTTTTTTTCATATCTTTTCCTTTCTTTAATTTAATCCTATCGCAAGGCGCGAGCCCTCGATCTTCGACCTTAAGCGCTCGACCTCTTCCTTAAGCGCTCTCGTCTCGCTGATCGCAATACGCGCTCTTTTTGCTGCTAAAAGGATCTCACCCTCACCGTCCACGACGGGTCTTACGAGGCTGCCGATCTTTTCTATTCTCGGGAACGAAACCATATCCCGCTTTCCGTATAGCAGGGGAGTGTACGTCCCGTCGGCAATTGCCGCGATATCAGCGGTACACTCGCCTCCCGTCATATCAAAAACCGCGCTGTCGATAAACAGCCTGCCCGTAAGGTCGGAGTCCGCCTTGATCTCAAGCCTGCCGTCTGCTATTTCCTCGTAGGAGAGAAGCTCACAAGCACCGTCAAATTCCGTAACGAAAACCCTGCTCATTATCTACCCCCCTCAAGCCGCGAAAGCCTTTCCTTTATATCCGCGATCTCGTTTGCAAGCGACCCCTCGCCAACGAAAAGATAGGAGGACAGCCTACCGCTCTCGATATCCGAAAAAAGATTGAAAAGCGTGTGCGTATCGCCGCCGATACCGGTCTTGATGACCGTGCTGACCGATTTCGTGGGCGCCTCCGAAATATCCGCGATAAGCGTATTCAGCCTCTCGATTATGAAAAGAGGCAGGGCGTCGAATGCCGCCTTCATTTGAACGGCGCTAAAGCCGAGTCCGCCATATCCCGCCTTTGCCGTGGGATTTGAGGGCAGGGAGGAAACCGTAAGCGCCTCGTATTCGTTTTTTTCAATATGTTTTGATTTCATTTTATCCTTTCCGATAGCCCTGCTATCTTGCTTTTATTCGTCCGCATATCCTGTACCTGTACGCAATCGAATAGATGCCTATGGGAGAGCGCGGACGGTCACATATAACTCTCATATCTCTCTCTGCAAAGCCACGCTCGCGCAGCCTGAACACCCTCTTTTTTCTTACCGCAGTTTCAAAGGTAAGGTTGTCAAAGGTGAGACTGTAAAAATTAAGCGTACCAACCGCGGCATCCTTATCGTCGGCACGCAAAACGTTGCCGTTGTAAACGCCAAGCATCGCAGAGCCTCGCGCGCAGAGGGTCAAAACGAGAGAGCCGAAGACCGCGCTTTTGGTCATATAAGGAACCCCGAGGTCGTCGTTTCCCGTGCCGAGAGAGTATCGCGGCCACACACCGGCAAAGCTGTAAAGCTCGGGGTGCAATTCCTTCGCACCGAGAAGGTCTGTAACGTCCTCGTTCGCGGAAAGCACACCTTCGGGGATCCTCGATATAAGGTCGTTGTTGAAAAGGTAAAGCCCTCCGTTTTCTGTACCGAAAAATAAAAGCTCCTCGGTTGATGCGACGGCGCTTATCGGGGAGAGCGAATCACAGGAATACTCCTCCGTCCTGTAAACGTGATATTTTCGTCCGTCTATCTCGGTGTAATAGCATAAGCCGAGGGCGCTGTCAGCCGAGTGGGGGATAACGTAGACGTTACAGCTGCCGTCTACCGCGGCGTCAGGTGTGGGATAAACCTCGTATCCGTCCTCGTAGGGGATAGAAGCAAAGCGGTATATCGGTGTAGGATCAACGCTTCCGCCAATACCGGTAAGATAGAACCATTCGTAACCCCGCCCGCCATTCTCGGAATATGTCGCGCGCGAGTCTGCAAGGTAGATTCTGTTACCCACAGCAAGCACAAGATAACCGCACCAGCTTGTCATTCTGATTCCCGGAATATCCTCGGAAAGTAAACGACTGTTTACTTTTTCCGATCTGCACGTTATATTTCTGCCGATTCCGTTTGCGTTTTTGTCAAGTCCGCATAAGCCCTTTTTTGATAAAAACAACAGGTCGTCGAAAAAGGCTATCGCATCACCGTCTGCGTATATTCCGTTGTGAACGTAGCTTACCTCGTAGCCTACCGTGCGCACCCTGTCGTAAAGCTTCGTTCTTTTGTAATAAAAGATTCCGCCGTCGGCTCCGTCGCCTCCCTTAAATACCGCAAGGGTATCCTGCGCGGCAAGCATAGCACGCGTTTTGTAAGAGGACGAGCCTGCGCTAAGATAGTCGAGCGCGCCGAAGTAAAGCCCCTTGTCGCCCCCTCTTTGCTTGTCCCCCGAGAAGAATATCATACCCGGGGCTTTAGGATTTCCCGAGAGGAATATTCGTCCGTCAAAGACCTGCGCAACGGTACAGCCCACAGGAAGATCCTCGGCATAAAGCTCGCGCACGTCCTGACCGTGGGTTGCGTATTGTGCCGTCTTGGCGCTCACCTCACCGCATACCCGCACGGTCTTGCTTGATATTTGCGTTACGTCGGGATAGGAGAAGATAACGCTCGTGACCTGTCCGTCGCATATCTCGGTGACAAATTCCACACTCTCTTCGCCAAGAGCTACCTCGCTTACCCTCTCTGCTTTTGTCCTGAGTGGGATACGAAGCGTGATCTCACCGTATGAGGAAAGATAATTTATCCGCGAGTACGGGATATTAGCGTAGCCGTCTATTTTGTTAAAATCTCCCTTGTCCGATCCGTAGTGGATCTCATCTATATTACAATCTCCGAAGGCGTTGACCGAAACGCGGGAAAGTCCTTCACCGAGATAGACCTCGGAAAGAGCTTCGCACCCAAAAAACGCGCTTTCTGCGATCTCGCCTACCGTATCGGGTATCGATGCGACCCTCAGCCCCGTGCAACCCGCAAACGCAAACCGCCCGATAAGCTCGGGTCCGCTTACAATGATCAGCGAGGTTATCGCGGTATTATTCTCAAACGCGTGGTCTGCGATCCTCGCTACCGTGTATACCTCGTTACCGATCCTTGCGTAGGGAGGAATGTAAAGCGCGCCCGAAAAGCCGGGCTCGACACCGCTTACCGCGCAGCTCCTTTTGGTATGCGAGATAACCGTGTAGGTTATGCTCGGTGTTCCGTAGAAAAGCCTGTACGGCTCATTGACCGTTACCTCCTCGATAAATCCGCCGCCGAGAAGATTTGCCTGCTCGACAGGCTCTCCGTCGCGATAGGTTATCGGTGTGTACCGACCGCCTGCCTCGGACGTCGTGCGTGCGGCTCCGTCCTTGTCGATGCGTATGATCCTTTTTCCGTCGATAATATAGAAATCATCTCCATAGGGAAAGCCAACGCTGCGCCCATCGCTTAGTGCGGCAATGGGCGTAAGCTCGCCTATCCTGTCGCGCTCCTTGATAGGGATCCTGTAAAGACCGTTTCCTGCGTGGATAAGATGATATTCCTCACCGTCTTTAACCTTTTGTATGAAGAGAGAATTTATTCTCTTGCCCGAAAGATCGGTTAATTGCCTGTAACCGGGAATACTCTCGAGCATCGCCCCGTCGGGTGACGAGTAGCTTCTGTACATATTTTCGATCACGGGAAGCCTGCCGAGTGAGATCGCCTCCGGGTCGCAAGAAAAATCGACCCCCTTGATATTGCTGATGACCCTTTCGTACTCGACCCTTTTGCTCGGCACTCCTTTCGTTTTTGCCATTCTACCAGCCCACGACGTCGTAGTAGCGGTTGTCGGCGGGGCTCTTGCTCTTGCCGATGATCCTCATTCTCTCGACGTACTCCCTTTCGTAAAATTCGGAAAGCTCTGCATCGCACTCGATAAGCAAATAGGATGCGCAAAGCAGGGGTAAAAGCGGGCGAAGGTCGTTTCCGATATCGATAGCGCTGTTCGGTGCGGAGGGATTTATAAGCCTCGGCAGTCTTTTGTAGCTTACGCAAAGCGTGCCCGAGAAGTCATCGCGTAAAAGCAGCTCGTCCTCACCGCGGAAAAGGCAAAGGACGGGACGTCCGCCGGCATCCGTAGGCGTGCCGTCAAGCGAACCAAAGTCGGATATTCTTTCCTTGAGCAAGACCCGTCTTTCTCCGTAAGGCTCGGGTATCATGGAGGCGGAGGAGCCGAAGCTCTCGCGATAGACCGCGAGGGCCGCGATAACGTAATCGTACTTACCGTAAAAGGCTATTACCGCCCCCTTGCCAAGCCGCTCCTTAAAGACCGCTTCCTCGGCACAAAACTCGAAAAATCTGACGCCGGCATCGTCCTCTATACGAAACTGCCCCTCACCGCAGACGCAAAGGAAAAGAGAGCCGTCGCCAAGCTCGTAGGATATCTCCGAGCCCCTTTGGCGCTGTATATCCGAATAATAAAGGCAGAGCTCTGTGCGTCTTATATAAAGTCTTGCTCTTGCGCGCACGCCCCTGTCGGAATATATTCTCTCAAGCGCACGGTTTGCTTGATGTGCAAGAGCCGCGTCGCTCCCGGGGATCTCGTTAAAGCCGAGGGTGATGATCTCCTCTTTTAATTCGTTAAATGTCATTTTAACCTCCTTGTTAGCTTGTTACCCCGATTTCTCGGGGTAACTTTTTTGCATATAATGCAAACAAAAGGTTGCATTATTACCTATTAAACGGCGGTTGCGGAATCAACCTGGGTAGCAGAATCAACCGCAAGGAGAATGTGCTTATAGGTGCCGAAACCAACACCAAAGCGGCATCTGCCGTTAAATACGTAGTTTCCGGTGTGGTGATCGATAAAGCTCGAGATGGTAAGAGGAACTCTGTTGAAGAACATATTACCCGCAAGATTTCTGTTTGCCTCGCTCGACATGATCATAATTCTGTCGTCGGTGGTCTGCCAGGAGGGCATGATCACGACGTTCCAGTTACCGTACTGAGTATTGATCTGACCGGGGGCAGAGGCCGAGACGTAAGAGCCGCAGGTCCTCTTTACGATGCTCTCTGCAAAGGGGCGGTTGCCGGGAAGAATGATGGTGTCGGCGGTGTAGCCGAGAGGCTCACCGTTTTCGTCCTTCATATTTCTTAATTTCATAGAAAGAAGCGCGAGCTTTTCCTCAAAGAGATCGGAGGAATAAACTCTTGAGCCCGCCTCACCGCTTGAGAAGATATCTCCGTAAAAATAGTTAGACTGAGACGAGCCCGTAGCACCGTACTTATGCTTGCTTGCAAAGAGCGGATAATCGTCGCCGGTCGTAAGGTCGATAGTAGTGCCCGCAAAGCTCATAGAGGACTTGTGTCCGTTTGCGAGAGCGGCGGTTGCGAGCTTGTTCATGGTCTTGTAGTAGGCTCTGGTGAAGCTTTCGGCTCTGCGCTTTGCGTCTGCGCCGATTCCAAAGTGAGCATCCTCCATCATCTCTGCGGTGATCACAAACTCCTTCATATACTGAACGTGCTCGATAAACTTGCTGTAAGTCTCGTATACGCAGTCGGTTTCTGCCGCCTCGCCCTCTGCGGTC
>JAFYRZ010000147.1 GCA_017546745.1 Clostridia bacterium | reverse complement strand
TTGTCAACATAATTTTATTCTGTCGGCAGTACAACCGCGCGGCGATGATGCTATAAAATAGCTTTTCGAAGAGGTGCCAATAATTAATTATATATTGACTTTTTATTACGGTGATGATATAATTTAACTAAAATATGCGCGCGAGAGGAGGAAATTATGGAAAGCTGTCGCACAACGAAAAACGGTGTAAAAATTTATACCTATAAAAATGATGGAAGCCACGGATTTTTCATCTCCCTCTTCGTTAAGGCGGGAAGCATGTACGAGGCTGCCGAGGAAAACGGCATCACCCATTTCTTTGAGCATATCGCTATCCGCAACGTAAACGCGGTGAGAGGCGGGGAGCTTTACTCGCTTCTTGATGCGCACGGCATCGATTTTAACGCCTCCACCTATTCCGAGATGGTGCAGTTCTTCGTAAGCGGAGCAGAGAAGAATTTCTCCGTCGGCGCATCGGTTATTACAGACGTTCTCTCGCCCATCACCCTCCCGACTGCCGAGTTGGAGGCTGAAAGACGACGCATACGCGCAGAGATCCGCGAGAGCGACGATAAGACCTCGCTTCTCTCGTTCTCGAACGGCTTCGTCTTTGAGGGCACCTCGCTTGCCCGACCCATCGCAGGCACCTCACGCACGATATCCGGCATCAGCCGCAAAAGGCTTGAGGAATACCGCCGCCGCGTGACCTCGCCCGAAAATATCTTCTTTTACGTTACGGGCAGCTTTACCGACGGAGATATAGACATACTCGCGTCTCTTGTAGAGCGCCACGAGCTCACCTCTGCGCCCGAGCGCAAAAATATCGCACCCGTGCCGAGAAATTTCTTAAAAAGAGAGCCCGAGGTGCATATAAAAAACGCGGATTTTACGAGGGTGCGCTTCTCTTTTGATCTCGATATGTCGCGCCTGAGCGTCCCCGAGAGCGACCTTATCTACGATATTCTTCTCTCCGGCTTTGACTCCCGCTTCTTTATCGAGATGTCGGAAAAGAAGGGGCTTTTCTACGACCTTTCGGGCGTCGTCGAGAGGTATCTCAATATCGGTGAGTTAGCCTTTACCTATGAACTTAAGGCGGCGTCCCTCTATGAGGCGATAGATACGACGGTCGATATTCTTAACGACTATAAGGTAAATATTTTGCCGAATTCTAAGTGTATGAAGGCTGGCTACGTTGATAACGCATATATGCTTTTTGACGATATTCGTGAACTAAACTTTACATTTGCCTATGATAATCATATTATGGACATCGGATATGCTGATATTTCAGAGAGGAAAATGACGTACGACTGCATAACGCCCGAGCGCCTTACGGAGCTTTTCTCTGAAATATTCAAGCTTGAAAATCTTACCATAGCGATAAAGGGAGATAAAAAGAAGATCGACACAGAGCGTATTCTTTCATCGCTTCGCCGCCTTGGCTGAAAGGGAGTTAATATGGATTTTAAAACGGTTGAGAAAAAATACAGACCCATACCGTTCTGGTCTTGGAACGAAAGGCTAACTACCAAAGAGACCCGTCGCCAGGTAAGGCTTATGGATAAGGCGGGCATCGGCGGCTATTTTATGCACGCTCGCGGTGGACTTGCGACCGAGTATATGAGCGATGAGTGGTTTGAAAACGTCAGCGCCGCAATAAGTGAGGGCGACTCTCTCGGTATGTACTCCTGGGCTTATGACGAGAACGGCTGGCCCTCCGGCTTCGGTGGCGGTGCCGTTAACGGTCTTGGCGTTAAATATCAGCAAAAGTGGCTCGATTTTGAGCCTGTGAGCGAGGGGTGTGACACTCTCCCCGAGACGCTTCTTATAAAGGACGGCTATCGCTATTTTTACCGCGTTAACCCCCTCTACGTAGATAACCTCGACCCCGAGGTCGTAAGGGCGTTTATCGAGTCTACGCACGAAAAATATCACGCGCGCTTTCCCCACCGCTTTGAGGGATTTTTCACCGACGAGCCGCAGGTCGGCAGAGGCGGAAAATATCATTGGAGCTTTATTTTAGAAGAAAAATTCAAGGAAAGATACGGCTACTCGTTAATCCAAAATCTTGACGCGCTTTTCTTTGAGGTAGAGGGCTACGAGCAGGTCAGGATCGGCTACAACCACCTTTTGACCGACCTTTTCTCCGAGAGCTTTTTTAAAGAGATATACGAGTGGTGCGACACCCACGGCTACAAGCAGACCGGTCACCTCGTTTGCGAGGAGGACCTTCAGCTCCAGGTGCTTACGAACGGAACGTGTATGCCGCACTACGAGTTTTTCCATATCCCCGGTATGGACTGGCTCGGCAGGAATATTTTTGATAATCTCTCGCATATACAGCTCGGCTCTGCGGCAGCGCAGTTCGGCAAAAAGCAGGTGCTTTCCGAAACCTATGCGCTTTGCGGCCACAACGTTTCCTTTGCGCATCTTAAGCGTATCTACGAGTGGCAGATGGTGCGCGGAGTAAACCTGCTTTGCACCCATCTTGACGGCTACTCCCTGCGCGGAATAAGAAAGCGCGACTATCCCCCCGCGATGTATTATCAGCAGCCCTGGTGGGAGGACGTTGACCTGTTTTTTGACTCGGTCTCTCGCGTAGGAAAGCTTCTTTCCGAGGGCGAGGTGGTTGCGGATACACTCCTTATCCACCCGATAGTCTCCTCTTGGGTTGCGTACAGCGGACAGGGCGAGTTCGTCAAAAACGAGACGATCGAGAAGCAGAACGCGACCCTCAATTCCGAGATACGCGCGCTCGAGGAAAAGCACGTGCTCTTCCACCTCGGTGACGAGGTAGTTATGGAAAGACACGCACGCGTTGAGGGCGGAAAGCTTATCATCGGCAAGATGAGCTATAAGACCGTAGTTATGCCCACGCACGACCGTCTTCTCCCCACGACCGAGAAGCTTCTTGACGAATTTAAGGCACAGGGCGGTAGAGTTATAACCGTCGCTGAGGTAGAGGAAAATCCTATCCTGCCTAAGTCCTGCGCGACCTACACCATGCGCCGTTATCCCGACTTTGACGTTCACTATATCGTTAACTCGACCACAGAGAGTGTAGCGGTGAATACCCCTGTCGGAAATAAGCGCCTTGTGATCGAAAGCGGTGAGACCGAGCCGTTCTTTGGAGAGGTAACACTTGCGCCCTTTGACAGCATCGTCATTATAGACGACCACGCGCCCCGCGCTGAAAAGCCCGAAGAGAAAAAGCTCACCGAGCTATCTCTTCTCGGTGAGTGGGAGGTGAAGGGCGCGACCTATAACTCTATCACCCTCGACCGCTGTAAATACTCCTTTGACGGGGAGGTAATAAACGAGTGTGGCTACGTTCTTGATATAATTCCGCGCCTCTCTAATATCAGGCGCCCCGTCAGGGTAGAACAGACATTCACCTTTGAGTGTGACGAGATAGCCGACGAGATGTTTCTTGCTACCGAAACGCCCGAAATCTTCGAAATCGAACTGAACGGTAAACAAATATTTACAAAAGACGTCGGATTTTTCCGTGATGCGGCTATAAGACTGCTTCCTATCAGAGATGTGGTTAAGGTCGGAAAGAACGTTCTCAGTCTAAAGAGCACCATAGTTCAGAGCGAGGAATGCTATCGGCATCTTGACAGCTCCTGGGAATTTGAAACTATGAAAAACTGCCTTTCCTACGATATGGAGCTTGAGCCTGTTTACATCGTCGGCAATTTCGGTGCAAGGCTTTCCTCGGTTGACGAGTACCTTGTCGAGAACAAGGCGGTTATCTCGCGTGATACGGCAAAGCCGAGATACGAAATGCTTATCGGTGACGCGTACAGAACGGGTAGCGTGCCTATCATAACCGCTTTCCCAAAAACGGTGGATATCTCCCGCCTTGACGAGTGCGGCTTCCCCGAGTTTTCGGGCGAGCTGACCCTCCGCCGCAAATTCACCGTAGAGGATACGAGCCGCTTCGTTGCCTTGCTTGGCAGGGGCGTCAGTGCCGTGCGCCTTTCGGTTAACGGTAAGCACGTATGCCGTAAGATGTGGCCGCCGTATGAGGTCGATATTTCGGATTTCCTCGTCGTAGGCGAGAATGAAATGGAAATAACCGTCGTAAATAATCTTCGCAATATGATGGGCCCCCACCACCTAAAGGAGGGCGAGAGCGTTTTCGTTACCCCCGGCTCATTCTTCCGCGAGTCTAACGTATTCGCGCCCCTGTCGGGTGCCGGCGGTGACTGTCACGACGTGCTTCCCTCGTGGGATGACACCTACTGCCTCGTCCACTTCGGCTTTTAACGGTGATTTTGATTAAAAAAAGAAGCGAGCTGCTTTGCGCAACTTCTCGTAAGGAAGTTGCGCAGTTTTATTCGCCTCTGGCGAGTTGTATTGCTACGCAGTGATATTCGGCTATCGCCGAGTGATATTTGCTTCGCAAGTTAAAGGGGCGAATAAAATATCACTGTGAGGCGAAGCCGAACAATATCACTACACGGCGGAGCCGTATAATATCACTCCGACGGAGTCGGAATATCACTCTTGTTTTTTCTGTCGATCTGTGTTATAATGGGGTTACATTGTAGGGCGGGGGCTTGCTCCCGCCGTGATGAACACCTTGAATTGAGGAAGCGGCGGCACCAAGGCACCGCCCTACAAGGGGCACGGGCTTTGCCCGATGCGGCGCCTTTTGCAACGATGTAATACAAAGGCGAAACCGGCGATAAAATTCTAAGTGTAGACATCTCACAGTAGGAGAATAGTTGCTAAATGCAAAGAAAAGATTTTTATATCGAATACTATAATAGAACAAATCGCTTTTTTTCTGACAAGATAATTTGGGGCAAAAAAGAACGTGAAGAAGCGT
>JAFYRZ010000146.1 GCA_017546745.1 Clostridia bacterium | reverse complement strand
CGGTGCAAACGTAAACGCCGAACGACCAAAGGAAGAGGTACATGCTCTTTTCCTTAAGAATTCCATGGAAGTCGATGTCCGAGAGCCTGAGGCCGATTACCATCATCGAAAGCGGAATTACAAGTCCCTTAAGGTGGGTAAGCGACTCGATAACGAGCTCGGGAACGTAGGAGTTTATGGGTAGGAAGAAGAATACAAGACCGATAAGCGCCGCGATAGTAACCGGGTGAAGTATGGCGGTCTTTAAGGACTTGAAGAGGGGATTTTGCGCCTTTATTTCGTGGTAATCGGTAAGCACGTCACCGTCGGTAACACCGTCGCCGTCCTCATCGCGGTCCTCGGTGCAAACGTAAACGCCGAACGACCAAAGGAAGAGGTTAAAGGTGATGTTGTAGACCGAGGCGTAGATAAGCGCGTCCGCACCGAGAACCTTTTCAACGAGGGGGATACCCATAAACGCCGCGTTCGAGAACACGGTCGCAAACCTTAGCATACGGCGTCTGCCGTCCGGCTCACGGCCGTAGGTCTTAAGCGCGACCATAGCGAAAACTATATGCGCGACGATAGAGAATACTAAAACGAGAAATATGTTTCCGAGCACCGCGCGGTCAAAGTCCCTGAGGTACGCGAGGAAGATAAGCGCGGGCTGTGCGATATAAAGAACGAGGTTGGAAAGCCCCTTTCCGAAGCCGTCCCCGATAAACTTGTACCGCTTAAGAATGATGCCGGGGATCATCATTATAAACATTATGCCAACGTTGTAGATTAGCTTAGTTGCAATAGCACCCATTGTTTTTCTCCTAAAATGTAAACGAAAGTATGTATTTTATGCAATTTCCTTGACCTCTTCGCCAAATCCCTTGGGGATAAGCTTGTGAGATACGCGCAAAAAGAAGAATATCGAGAGAACGAGGCTCACGATCTCAGAGATAGGGAACGCCCACCAGACCGCAGTAACGCTACCCGTAAGCGAGAGAAGATATGCCACGGGGATAAGCACGACGAGCTGACGGCCAACGCTTGAAATAAGCGAGTAGATGCTCTTTCCGAGCGCCTGACAGAAGTTTGAGGTAACGATACCGAAGCCCGCGAAAACGAAGGAGAGGGATATCGTTCTGAGCGCCGCCTTTCCGATGACGAGAATGTTATCGGTCGCGTTGAAGATAGAGAGAAGCGCGCCGGGTATTAGGTTAAATGCGATAAGGCCTAACGCCATATAGGACATAGCCGCGATAGACGATAGGCGGACGGTGTCCATGATTCTTTTCCTTTTTCTTGCGCCGTAGTTGTAGGCGATAATGGGAACCATACCGCTTACAAGACCGAAGATAGGCATAAATATGAAGGACTGTATCTTGAAATAGATGCCGAATACGTTAAGCGCCTCGTTGCCGAAGCCGATAAGTATCTTGTTCATAAAGAAGGTCATTACCGAGCCTATCGCCTGCATAAGCACCGAGGGAATACCGATAACGAGGATCTCCTTGATCGGCTCAAGCCTCGGGAGGAAGTTCCTCGGAATAAGGCGGATATCCTTATTGTAAAGGACGTTTATAAGAATACCGATTCCTCCGGCGACAAACTGACCGATAACGGTAGCGATCGCCGCACCGCGCACGCCCATATCGAGCGAGAAGATGAAGATCGGGTCGAGGATTATGTTAACGACAGCGCCCGAGAGCTGAGTAACCATACTGAAGATAGCCTTTCCGGTTGCCTGCAGGTATCTTTCCATAGTCACCTGGATAAATACGCCGAGGGAGAAGATGCATATCGTAGAGAGGTAGTCGTAGCTGTATTCGTAAAGAAGAGCCGATCCATCACCGCCGCTTATCTGCGCGTTAATTATGGTGGGGAGGAAGAAAAGACCGATGACGAGGAAGATAAGATAACCGCAAAGCGAGAGGAAAAGTCCCTGTCCCGCGATAAGGTTCGCTCTCTTGAAATCCTTTTGACCGAGTGCCCTTGATAAAAGCGCGTTCATTCCGACGGCAAGTCCTACCGCAACCGCGATCATAAGGTTCTGTATAGGGAATGCGACGGTCAGAGCGCCCGTTCCCGCAAGGCTGTCAAACCTTGCAACGAAGATGGAGTCAACTATGTTGTAAAGCGCCTGCACGAGCATTGAAATAATTATCGGCACGGATATTGAAGCAAGAAGCTTCGGTATCGGCATCGTGCCCATCACGTTTTCTCTGTTCATTTTTTATATCCTTTCACTTTTTCCAAACATTTATTATATCATAAAATAAGCGATAAATCAATAAGTAAATATAAAATACGCGAGAAATCGATAAAAAAGAGAGATTTTTGCGACTTATACCGTCAAAAATCTCTCTATGCCCGCGCGGGCGATCGTTATTCGTTTTACGTAAGAGTCTTGCGGCTCATCACCTTTTGCCGCCCCTGGTGTTGCTTTTGATCTCCTCGATCCTCTTTTTCGCCTTTTCAACTACGGTGTTGCCCTTAAGGATAAGAAGCTCCTTGTTCGCCCTTAAGAAGTGGCGGAGCTGACGCTTGTGGTGGCAGAGCTTTTCCTTGCAGTTAGCGCAGGAAAGACAGTTGTTCGTCTGTTCAAAAAATCTTTTGGGGTGGATTATGATGTGCGTCTCCCACACGATCAAAAGAAGCACCGCTATGCCGAGAAGCGAGTAGGTATAAACGCTCGGGATAAAGACGAGAGGGGTGAACATCATCGCGTAGTCCCAGTTGTAAATGCGGCAGGACCCGCAGCACTTGTTCTTTAAAAACCAGGTCTGAAAGGGGCAGAAATAAAGTATACATATCATATCGCATACCGAGTAGGAAAGCGAGATAAGGATAAGTATGCCCGCGTCGATAAGACCGAGGAAATAAATAAGACCGATAAGACCGTTAAGAAGAAGCCACGCGACCGCGACCGCAAGCGTGCGCAGCGGTGTGCGCGCAGAGGGAAGATCCTCTCCTGTTTCTACGTAATTTTTCTTGAACTGCTTCTGACATCCCATGCTCTCAACGTCTGACGGGAAGAAGCGGAGAATCATCTCCGCGGTAAAGACGACACCGATGATGGCGAAGATAAATGGCCCCTCGACGGTCTTTCCGAAAAGAGCGGCGCAAAAGCGCTCGGGATTGATGATATAGATTATAAGCGCGGCTAAAAGAAGCGCCGAGCGGAAGAACAGCTTGTAATAGTGAAGTGCCGATATTTTGGAAAGCTTTTTGCCGTTTCTCTTCATCACTATCTCCTTTTTTCTTGACGTACCCGTATATTATAGCACAAAAAATATATTTTTGCAAGGGGGGTATATTTTAGCCCCTCGAGGCGATCTGCCCCGCCTGTATCGGCGCGGAAAAAAGCGAAGCAGGACGCCGTCCTGCCTCGCGTAATGTAAATAAATATATACAAAACTCCCAAAACGTGCGGGATTTTACTGCTTTTTGGGGCGCTTTATAAAGTTTGTTCTTATCTGCTTTTCGCGCTCGGGGATTCCATATTTCTCCTTGCCGAGGGCGATGGATCTCATAAGGAATACCATATTTCTCGCAAGGGTTCTTAGCATCTGAAGACCCTCGAGATCCTCCTCCGCGTCCTCTGCAAGAGCTCCGTGAAGACCGTTCCAGTACTGTCCCGATGCTATCGGCATACCGCAGATCGAGAAGTACTTGTTAACTACGTCAAGTCCTGCCGTAATACCTCCGCGCCTTGCGGTGGTGATAGCCGCGCCGACCTTCATCGTCTTATCAAATCTTGACGAGTAGAAGAGCCTGTTAAGGAAGGATATCACGGTTCCGTTAGGGGCGGCGTAGTATATGGGTGATGAGATAACGAGCGCGTCTGCCTCCTTAAGCTTCTCTGCGACCGCGTTCACCTCGTCGTCTATCGCGCATTTTCCAAGCTTGTAGCAGGCAAGACAGGCACAGCAGCCGCGCACGTTAAGTCCGCCGATCTCGACTACCTCGCTTTCGATGCCCTCGGCATCAAAAATATCCTGCATCTCGCGTATCGCGCGCTTGCCAACGCCCTCGGTGTGCGGGCTTCCGTTAAGAAAAAGAACCTTCATAATATCTTCCTTTCGTATCGCTTTTCTATTATCATATCACATAGCGGCAATTTATGCAACCGATTTTTTAAAAAATTTGCTCTTGTAAATGCCGGGTGTACCGTCGGATTTTTCGCAAAATCCCAAAAAGCCTGCCGCTTGTCGGCACAAAGCGCGCCTAATTGCATTTAATTTTTCTTAAATACTATTGAACTTTACGCGTACATATGGTATAATTGTCTTGATTACTATAACTAAATGCGTCACCGAATGGAGAAATATTTTGGATAATAATGCTTACACCCCCCACTTTATGAGCCTTCTTTACCCTACGGAGGCATCCTACGAGTATCATCTCGACAGAAAAAATCTGCCTAATATCACCGATACCGTATGCGAGGAGCTTGGACTTAACGAAATATTCGACCTCAGGTGCGCGTCGCTTACCGACTTCTTTACGTCCGACCCCGAGGTCATCTCGTACAGGCAAAAAACGCTTGAGGATATGATAAATAACCCCGCCCTTGACGAAACGCTTGCGGCGATAAACCCGATACTCGACGATATAGAGGAGCTTCGCCGTCTTGACCGCGACAGGGGCACCGGCTCGGCAGACTCCTACCTTTACAGCATTACCGAGGTAGAGCTTTACGTCTCCTGCATAGATACCCTGAAGCGCGGCTTTGATAAGGTTCGCGGAAATCTTTCCTCCCCCGCATTCGTTGCGCTGGCTGACTTTATAGACGCGCTTTCCGCAAGTGAATATTACGTCGAGCTTAACAAAAAGCTCTCTGAGCTTTCCTCCCGCGTAAGAGAGGTGCACAGCATTACCATAGGCGTTAACCTCGACAGAGAGATGCGCCCCTGCTCGGCAGGCGTTATCTCGATAAATTCCGAGGAATTTAAGTCCGGAAAAATGCTTGATAAGATACTTCGCTTTTCCTTTAAAAACGACGCGTTTACCTGTATTGCAGACCTCGCGCCCTTTGGAAAGGGACAGAGCGATAACAAGCGCGAGGCGCTTATCGGTGCATTCAACTCGGCTATCGAGGAGGTTTTCCGCTCCTCGGTAAAGGGCTGGCGCGCGATAGTCGGCGACTACGTTCTCGATAACACCGATTTTCTTCTTAAGCTTTTGCCCGAGATAGAGTTCGTCAGCCGTGCGACGGCACTTATAAAGGAGCTTACCGAGGCTCCCGGCTGTACCGTTTGCACCCCCGTTATAAGAGATGCTGACGAGCGCGTGTTCTCGGTGAAGGGGCTTTATAACCCCCGCGTTGCTCTCGCTATTGACGACGAGATAATAACGAACGATATTGAGTTTGACGAAAACGCTAAAATATACGTCCTTACAGGACCTAACCGCGGTGGAAAATCGGTAATTACGGTTGCCACCGGTGCGGCACAGGCGCTGATGCAGCTCGGTCTGCCCGTGCCCGCCTTGAGTGCCGAGATATCCCCGGTAGACGGCATATTCACCCATTTTCCCGAGGGTGCTGACGATACGATAGATAAGGGTAGGCTTGGCGAGGAGTGCGCAAGGCTTAAGGAGATATTCGACTCGGTCACGAGAAGAAGCCTTATTTTGCTTGACGAGTCGCTTTCCTCGACCGGTGCTTACGAGGCGTCGTATATCACCTCCGAGATACTTACCGGCTTTGCCGTTATCGGCTGTCGGGGAATTTTCTCAACCCACCTGCACGAGCTTGCCGCGTCCATCTCGGAGATGAACGCGCGCTCGGCAGAGCGCGGCGGCGTTATGATAGACACCCTCGTTGCGGGAATCGAGGAGGGAAAGAGATCCTTTAAAATCTACCGTATGAAGCCGGACGGAAAATCCTACGCAAGGGATATTGCCGAGAAGTACGGGCTTACCTTTGATTCACTTATTTCGGGCGCGAAGGAGGAGAGCTGATGAAGCTGGTTTTGGGAATAGACGTTGGCGGCAGCACGACGAAGATCGTCGGCTTTAGGACCGACGGTGATAGGCGCGAGCTTATAGAGCCCCAATTCGTAAGGGCAAACGACCCCCTCACCGCGACCTACGGTGCGTTCGGTAAGTTTACCGACGAGAACGGAATAGATATTTCGGATATCAGTAAGGTTATGATAACCGGCGTTGGCGCGTCCTACGTAAAGCGCAGCCTTTACGGCCTCGACTGCGAGCGCGTGCCCGAGTTTGGCGGCATCGGAAGAGGCGGACTTTATCTC
Organism: Clostridia bacterium; assembly: GCA_017546745.1. The sequence goes on along the minus strand of JAFYRZ010000146.1, from coordinate 1,479 downwards.
TCCGGGCTTGACGAGGCGCTCGTCGTAAGCATGGGAACGGGTACGGCGCTCGTACACGCAAGAAGCGACGGATATATGAATTACGTCGGCGGAACGGGAGTTGGCGGCGGAACGCTTATGGGCCTCTCAAAGCTTCTTCTCAAGGCGGAAACGATAGCGCATATCGAGGAGTATGCCGAGGACGGTGAGCTTGGAAACATCGACCTTAAGATCAAGGATATCACCGCGAGCGATTCTATGACCTCGCTTCTTCGCGATATGACGGCGGCAAACTTCGGTAACGTTTCGGATATCGCTACCAAGGGAGATATTGCCGCGGGAATTATGAACCTCGTTTTCGAGACGGTCGGTATGGTCTCGATATTTGCGGCGAGAAGCTGCGGAGTTAAAAATATCGTCCTTACCGGTAACCTCACGAGGCTTAAGAGATGCAAGGAGAAGTTCAAGGAATTTAACACCATGGGCTACGGGGTGAATTTCATCATTCCCGAGCGCGCGCAGTTTGCGACCGTTATCGGCACGGCACTCGGTGCGGGTGAGTCCGGTGAGGGTAGCGCGGAATGAATATATTGCGTTTTGTGATACCGAAAAGCCTCGTTACCTATATCTCGGACGATAATACGGTAAGACAGGCGCTTGAAAAAATGTCCTATCACAGATACACCGCGATCTCGGTAATAGACTCGGAGGGCGTGTATCTCGGAACGCTCAGAAACGACGACGTTTTTGAGTATTTCAGACGCCAGGGCAAAATAGATATGAAGGCGGCGGAGGAGGATAGCGTTCTTTCGATCTTGAGAAACGACCGCGCAAGAGCACTTCCGCATAACGCTACGATGAACGAGCTCGTTGATATGGTCAAGGAGCATAACCACGTTCCCGTGGTTGACGACAGAGGCTGCTTTATAGGCATTATCCTCCGTCGCGACGTCTTGAATTTTTTGTTTGAACACTACACTAAGGATACACGAAAACAGGGGGTAGACGATAATGGCTGATAAGAAAAGCGTTTCTATCAATGCCGAAAACGAGGCGCAAAATGCACCTGCCGTAAGCTTAGAGGATAAGCTTAACCTTGCGGCAGAGAGAATGACGCGCGTCACTTCCGGAAATCAGGATAAAAAGGCAGAGCAGGCAAGGCTTCTTAAGGAGGCCGAGGAGGATGCCGCGCGCAGAAGAAAAGAGGCGGACGCGGCTCGCAAGGAGGCGGAAAAGCAGGCTAAGACGGTCGCGGACCGCAAGCTTGCGGAATATACCTATGCCGAAAATTACAGAAAAAAGCTCATAAAGGATAAGGAAAATAATATTTCCGCCGCAAAGGCACGCGATATGCAGAAAAAGGCGGATGCCGAGGCGCGCCGCCGCGCAGAGGTCGAGAGGGAGATAAACGAGCTTCTTGAGGCCGAAAAGCGCGAGGCAGAGGAAAGACGCGCGCGCCAGGATGCCGCGCTCGAGAGAGCAAGGGCGGCACAGGAGGCT
>JAFYRZ010000145.1 GCA_017546745.1 Clostridia bacterium | reverse complement strand
CCTTACGCGAGAAAAATCATTTTGAGAACGTGCGCGAGCTTATTGAATACGTAGATCGCGAGTTTAAGGAAAGAGTTGCATTCAGATATCGCAAAAAGCCCCACGATAAGGAGCCCGTTTGCGTGACCTACGAGCAGTTCACCGCCGACGTGCGTGCGCTTGCGACCGAGATGGTAGCCGAGGGCTACTGTGGCAAGCACTGTGCTGTTATCGGTAAGCACTCCTATGGCTGGATACGCATCTACTTTGCCCTTCTTTCTATCGGCGCGGTTATCGTTCCGCTCGACCGTGACTGGGCAAAGGAGGATCTTGCAGACACCGTAGGCAAGGCAGAGGCGTTCTGTATCCTTGCGGACAAGGATATCGCGGAAAAGACCGCCTTTATCGCAGAAGCCTGCGGCATCGAAAAGACCGTTCTTATCGACGGCGAGGGCGACGGAAGCATTGACGGTATGGCAGAGGCAGGCGCAAAGAAAATGGCAGAGGGCGACCGCGGCTATTACGACGCTCCTATCGATCCCGACGTTCTTGCGTCTCTCGTATTTACCTCCGGTACTACCGGTAAGGGCAAGGGCGTTATGCTCTCGCAGAGAAACTTTATCAGCGACCTTTGCGACGTTATCCCCTTTATGGATTTCTCGGTTCGCTGTATGAACGTTCTTCCTCCCCACCACACCTACGGCTCGAGCGTTACTATGTTCGGTCAGGTAAGCATCGGATGCGACATCTACATCTCCTCCGGCGTTAAGTATATTCTTAAGGAGCTTAAGGAGCATAAGCCCGGCCACCTCGTTGCAGTTCCCCTTTACGTTGAGACCTTCTACCGCAGAATTCTTAAGGGTATCGAGGAAAAGGGCGCGTTTGCGGCAGGCTTCGTTAAGACGCTTATCAAGATCAACCGTGCCGCGCACAAGATCGGTCTTAAGCCCTTTGACGGCTTCTTCAGAAAGAAGATACTCGCTAACTTTGGCGGCGAGTTAAATATGATAATCTCGGGCGGCGCACCCCTTAACCAGGAGATGGCAGACCTCTTTGACGCTATCGGTGTTAAGGTTCTTAACGGCTACGGCATCACCGAGTGCGCACCTATTATCGCGGTTAACCACAACGCGTATATCATCCCCAAGGCTGTCGGTATCGTTCTTCCCATCGAGACCGTAAGGATCAACGAGCCTAACGAGGACGGCGAGGGCGAGATCTTCGTTAAGGGACCTAACGTAATGCTTGGCTACTTTAAGGACGAGGAGGCTAACCGTGAGGCGTTCTCCGAGGACGGATTCTTCAAGACCGGCGACTACGGCAAGCTCGAGTACGACAAGTGGGGCAACCGTATCCTTTACATCACCGGCCGTCTTAAGAACCTTATCATTCTCTCTAACGGCAAGAACGTTTACCCCGAGGAGATCGAGGACGCGCTTGCGGCAACGCCCGGAGTGCTTGAGATCATCGTTTACGAGGGCAAATCCAAGCGTGGCGGCGAATATAACGCAATCGTTGCAGAGATCTATCCCGACAAGGACTACCTTGACGCAAACGGTATCGACGACAAGCAGGAGTACTTCCAGAGATACGTTACCGCATACAACAAAACCGCCGTTCCCTATAAGAAGATCGGCCTTTTAAAGGTAAGAGAAGAGGAGTTCCCCAAGAACACCTTAAGAAAGATCCTCAGAAGAAAGATAGATATGACTATTGACTAAATAACCCTTAGCGTGTTATCCTTAACGGAGAACACGCTAAAACTAAGTTTGCCTTTGGGCAAGTGAAGTTATCTCCGATAGTGAAGTTCACTTCGTGAGTGAAGTTTCGCCTGACGGCGAAGTGAGGGGCAAACTTAACTTCACTTTTGCCTAGCACAAACTTCACTGCAACGCAACTTCACTTTCGCGTCAGCGAAAACTTCACAAACAGAAAAAAAGAGAGGACATTTCGGTTTTTCCGATTTGTTCTCTCTTTTTTCTTCTGTCGATATGCTGGCTTCGCCCACTAGATATGTTCTCGCTTTACTCGAACTCGATATATTGCCGCTACGCGTCAATTCGATATGAGATAGATCCCTCGTTTGCGTAGCAAACATATCTAGCCGCAGGCATATCGAGTTGCTTGTGGCACATAGTTGCCATAAGCAATATATCGAAAATCCCGCAAGGGATTTATCTCGATGCGTGATACTCCGTTAAGAGTATCACGCTTTGGGCAGCCCCTTTTAGTATGTTTTATACCCGTATTTATAAAGCAGCTTATACATATCCTCGTCGGTATAGCCGTCGGGGAGCTTTTCTAAAAGCCGCGCGCGGTTGGTGTCAAAATCGACCTCGCCCGAGTCGCGAAGCGCCTCGATAGCCGCTCTCACGTCAGAGGGGGAATACCCCTTTCCGACAAGGCGCGAGATTATTTTCATAGGCCCGAAGAGCCTTGAATTTGCCTCGGTGAGGATAAGCCTTTCGAGCTGTCGTGCCTCGTTGATATACCCGAGGCGAAGGACCTCGCTTACAGCAAAATCCACCACGTCGCCGGGGTAGCCCGCACGCATAAGTTTATACCTTAGATTTCTCTCGGAATTATCCGAAAAGGAAAGAAGATAGAGAGCTTTTCTTAGGGCGAGAAACCTTTGGTTTTCCTTTGTTAGCGCTTCAAGAGTATCGGGGTCAAGCTCCTCACCCATGGAGGGCGAGCCGAGCGCGGCATACGCCGCGCCGTTTACCGTTAGGGGGGTCTTTTCCTCCCCGTCCTTAACTCCGATAACGAGGTAGCCCTTGGTCTTTGATTCCTTTATATAGATGATTTTCGCCATAGGGCTTTTACCTCCCGTGTCGCAAAATACGCCTCTCTAAAGACTTATCAGAACTCGTCAGCGAAATCCTTGATTTCGAAATCCTCGTCAGACGCGTTCATCTCGTCCTCGCTGAAGGACTGATTCTGTACTCTCTCGCGGATCATACCCTCGAGCTTAGCCATAAACTCGGGATCGGACTCGATGAATTTTCTGACGTTCTCCTTGCCCTGACCGAGTCTGTCGCCGTCGTAGTAGAACCACGCGCCGCTCTTCTCGATGATCTCGAGCTGGATAGCCATATCGATGATCTCGGAGGACTTGGAGATACCCGTTCCGTAAAGGATATCAAACTCCGCGGTTCTGAAGGGAGGAGCGACCTTATTCTTTACGACCTTACACTTGGTGTGTGCGCCGTAAACGTCAGATCCGTTCTTCAAAACCTCGGTCTTTCTAACGTCGATACGAACCGATGCGTAGAACTTAAGCGCGCGACCGCCGGTGGTAACCTCGGGGTTGCCGTACATAACGCCAACCTTCTCACGAAGCTGGTTTGTAAAGATAACTATACAATTTGACTTTGCAATAGAGCCGGTAAGCTTTCTCATAGCCTGCGACATAAGTCTCGCCTGAACGCCAACGTGGGATGCGCCCATATCACCCTCGATCTCCTGACGGGGAACGAGAGCGGCAACAGAGTCTATAACTATGATATCGATAGCACCCGAGTTAACGAGCGTCTCAGCTATCT
>JAFYRZ010000144.1 GCA_017546745.1 Clostridia bacterium | reverse complement strand
GTGCTCAGCGGGGATAACCTCGGTGGAGTCGGGCTTTACAGCCTGGCATACGGTGCACTTGATGGACTTTGTGCCCTCGGTGGTGCAGGTGCCCTCTACGTCGATGGTGGGAATAGTTCCCCAGGTATGCTCGCCGGTTGCGGGAATAGTGTTGGTGGTAGTGTCACCGCAAACAGAGCAGACCTTAGTCTCAGAGCCGTCGGTGATACAGGTAGCCGCGGTCGTGGAGTCGGTGGTGTACGCGTGGCCGGTAGCGGGAATAGCGGTTACGCTATCTGCATCCTTCTCGCCACAGTCAAGACACTTGACGGACTTAGATCCCTCCTCGGTACAAGTAGGCGCCTTATCGACGGTAGCCGCGGTGCCCCAGATATGATCACACTCGTCGCTGCCACCGCCGCAGGATGTAAGTGCGACGAGAGAAACGGCAAGCGTAAGCACGAGAGTGAGTGCAAGTAAAAGCTTCTTCATTTTGAAATCTCCTTTAATAATGTTAACCCACGCATCGCGTAGGCATAAAATATTATATAATATAATAGGAGTAAAAGTCAATGAATAAAATGTGAAAACGAAAAAATCGGCGTTTTAACTAAAAAGCCCCTACGTTTTTTGTGCATTTCGACGGAACGATTTTTACTTATTATCGCACTGTTTTGACTTTTCGGCAAACCCATAAAATATATACGAGGGTAAGGACACTGCCCTACCCTCGCAATAATTCTTTAATTTCACCCGTCATAAGACGGACTTCATCGCGAAGCGATTTCATCCGACAAGGTCGGATTTATTCCGTCAAAGACGGATCTCACCGGGGCAAAGGGATTTAGAGCGAAAATCTTCGGCTGACGAGCGATAGCTGTACAAAGGTACAGTGAGCGAGGAAACGGAGATAGAACAAAAAACTCAATAAAAATGGAGAAAACCGCAGGTTTTCAACCTCAATTTTCCCCAATTTAGATTACATATAGCGGTAGGAGCGCAGAATTTTGCACTCCTACCGTTTTTTGTTCGGTTGCGCCTAAATGACGCAGCCCCTTATCTTCCGCTGTTGTAGCTGCCACCGTTATATCCGTTCTGGTTAGAGTTAAAGTTTCCGTACGGGTCAGACGAGCCGCCGTCACCGTCGCCGTTTTCCTTACGCGCCTTTACCGCCTTAACGGTAAGAACGATAGCGAGAACGATAAGTCCCGCGAATACCGCAACCAGGATATAGTCGCCCGTAGGCGGTGTTATGCCAAAGACGTCCTCTGCCTCGTCTACCACGACCACAAGGGGAATATCGGTTTTATCCTCAAAGTACTGAAGTCCCTCGTTCACGGTTTGCTCGGTGAGCTGAACGTTAGACGCGTTAACGAGGTGGGAGGTAACGCCCTCGGAGGGAGTCTTTCCCTGCTTAAGGTTAGAGGAATAGCCCTTTGCCGCTACCTTGTCCGCCATTTTTACGGCAAGCGCCGCAATATCGGTATCAAGCGAGTATTTATACATCTCGGTGTTTATCGTAGAAAGCGCCGTCGTGCCGAACTCGGTATACTCGTTGCCGAACATCTCGTTGACCTCGTATCTTATATCGTCACCGACCCAGGCGATCATATAAAATCCGTCGTAATTCTCGCTTGTAAGAACGAAGAACATCATATTCGCCTCTATCGAGGTAGAGTCCTTGAACTCGCGGTAATAATGCGCGTTCGCATAGTCCTGGAAGGTCTCCTCGTCGTAGACGATAGAGCCGCCGTTTCTGATATTCGCCAAGGAATTACCAAGAAAGCCGACCGCAAGCATAGCGACCATAAGAAAAATGATGATAGGCGCTAAAAAGGCACCGAGAAGCGCGCCAAGACAGCCGCCGCCGTAATATCCGCCGCCATAGTAGTAATGCCTCGGTCTGAAGAAGAAAAATCCCGGGCGATGATAGTGATGGTGATGTCCGTGGAAATGTCCGTGATGGTGCGGGGCGCCAAATCCTCCGTGACCGCGTCCTCCGCCAAAGCTGCCACCGCCAAATCCGCCTCCGCGAGAGCCTCCGCCCCCAAAGCTGCCGCCGCCAAAGCCACCGCCTCTTGATCCTCCTCCGGGTCCTGCCATAATAAAATCCTCTCTTTCCTTCGCCGCTTCCCTGCTCCGCACGTCTTCGCGGTGCATTTATCGGCTTTCGTTAGTTTTTGTAATTATTTGTTTACATTATTCGCGTTTTCGTTATCTTATCATCTTAAGCACGCGAAGCTTATATATCTGCCTCGGGTCGCGGAACCTCTTCGCGTAGGCTATCTCGTAAAGCGAGAACGCAAGCGTTCTGTCGGTTACCGTACCAACGCCAAACTCGTACATACAGCCAAGGGTGTATATTCCCTTTGCGTGTCCCGCCTCTCTTAAAGCCTCGAGCATTTCCTTTGCGGGGGCGGTGTTTTTGTTGTAAAGGAGGCGCATCGCGGTCGAGAAAAGCTTGTCCTCCATATGCCTCTTTTTGTTTTCGAGGAGCCTCTCGAGCTCACCTCTTGCGCGACCGTCGCCCTCTGACACAGCCTTTTTAAGAAGCTCGCACGCGGTGTCGAAATCAAATGCCGTGCCGATGCCGCGCGAATAGCAAAGAGCGAGATCAAACGCCGCGCCCTCGCCGCCCTCGTCGTGTGCCGTCTTATACCAGCAGTAAGCCACGCGTCTGTCGCGCTTTACTCCCTCACCGCGAAGATAGCACTCCGCAAGACGGCGGTATGTGGGGATATATCCCATTCCCGCAGAGATCGCGATAAGCCTGAAGCCCTCCTCGGGCGAGGATGCGAGCTTCTCTTCTCCGTCCGCAAAAAGCCCCTCGCGCTCACGCTTAAGGCGGTCCGCCTTTTCCTTAGCCGACCCGACGCTCTCGCCCGCGGCAAGCTCGTAAAGCTCTATTGCCGTTCTGATATCG